>DASWDH010000265.1:0-6368 GCA_036395495.1 Polyangiaceae bacterium | reverse complement strand
GGCCCGCAAGCCTCGCAGCTCGAGCATCAATCCTTGCACTTTGGTGTCGCCAGCGATGGTTTCGCACAACTCGCGGATGCGCAGCAGGGAGACCGTCCGCGAGGTCGAGCGTCGCCACCAGGGCAAGGGTTCGGCGACTTCCACCACGGGCCCGTCGATCACGAGCGATACGAAGCTTCCCGGTCGTACGAGCCGGCGTGCGCGAACCGCGCGAACCGGCGTCGACAGCGCATAACCCCAAGATGCAACCGAAAGGCTCCACGGGTCCATGCCGAGAGGCTAGCACCGCGCATGCCAGTCTTCCTGCCCCCCCTCTGCCCCGTGGGTCTTCGGTCAGAGCCTTCCTGGGTTACTCGGCCTGCGCGTCGAAAGGCCCAGCCGGCGTGGCGAGTGTGGTAGACGACTTTCATGTCAGGGGAGCGCCCGCGGGTCCTCGTCAATTTCGCGACGAGCATCGACGGTAAGATCACGACGGTGCCCGCGCTTCGGCAGAGACCCTTCACGGTGTCGCGGCACCCCGAGGATCATCGACGCATGAGGCAGATCCGCGCGCGCGCCGATGCGATCCTCACCGGGGCCGGCAATTTGCGGGTAGACAATCCCGATCTCGCGCTCGCCGAAGACGAGCGGGCACGGCGGCGCGCGGTGGCGGAGCGCGAACCGTTTCGCGTCGTGGTCACTCGACGGGGTGACGGCATCAGTCCCCGCTGCAAGATGTTCGATCGTGCGCTCGGTGGAGCGGGCATCGTCGTACATTCGGAAGAGATGCCGTCCGAAGCGCGCGAGGCCCTGGCGACCGCGGCGACGGTCATTTCGATGGGCGAGCGTGACGTCGAGATCCCGCGCATGCTCGAATGGATGGCGCGGGAGCTCGACGTTCGCACGCTCTTGTGCGAGGGGGGCGGAGTGCTATGCGCGGAGCTCTTCGCGGCCCGCGCGGTCGACGAGCTGTTCGTCACGTTGGTGCCGAGAATCATCGGCGGCGTCGACGCGCCGACGCTCGCCGAGGGACCGGGCTTTCGTCCGGAAGAAACTCCGGAGGCGACGCTCGGCGCGATGGAGCGCATCGGCGACGAGCTGTACCTGCGCTACGACTTCCGTTGGGATTAGGCCGTGACGGGTACGCCCGCGATCCTCTTCGTCTGCAGGCCCTCGAGGCGATAAAGGTAAACTTGGCGCAGCCCGCCCGCCCACAGGTTGTCGGTGCGATTCAAGAAAATGATCTTGAGCTCACCTTCGGCGCTCGGGTGGGGCTCCGATCGATCTTGGCCCGATCCGGTCACCAGGAAGATGCCGTCCTTCGGTTTGATCGCGACGTTCGGAAGTGAATAGATGAAAGGGGGAGGGGAGACGCGCCCCCACGACGTGCTCGGCGCGTCGGAAATGACGAAGCGCGACAGGTTGTCGTCGACCCACGACAAGAGGGGCAGCGTTTCGCCGTAGCCCTCGATGTGCCCGGGATTGCCGATCGCGAAAAACTTCTGATTCGGGACGGGCTGTTGTTCGGCCTCGTCCTTGAGAATGCTCAAATGGCGAATCAGCGATCGCTTGTCACTCATGTCGACGAAGATAGCTCAAGGGAAACGTCCGGTCGCGGCGAGCAGGTCGATGCGCGCTTGACGAGCGGTGTCTTCCGCGAGCGCCACCGCGGTGTCGGCTTGATGGGTGCGGCGTTCGGCATCGATGACCTCGATGTTCGTCGTCGCACCGGCTCGATAGGCGAGCGACGCCAGCTCGAGAGCATCTCTCGCGAGGCGCGCCGCATTGACCGCCGCGGCGAGCGAAGCTTCGGCGTGCTTCACCGAGTCGAAGGCAATGCGCACGTCGGACCGAGCCTGACGCAAGAGGGCTTCGTATTGAGCGCGCGCCTCGGCCGAGACGCTCGCCCGCTCGTCGGCGAGACCATAGCGCAATCCGCCGTCGTAAAGCGGAATCGTGAGGAGGAGCTGCGCTTGCCAGCCGGTCTGCGGCTGAAAGGTGGTGGCCGGCGACTGATAAAAAGGTTGGACGTTTCCGATGAGGAACGGCAGGTAGTCGGTATAGCTGTCCTTCCGGACCCGCTCCGCGGCGTCGAGTCGTTTCTTGGAGGCCGCGATGTCGGAGCGGCGCCGCGCTGCCTCGTCGAGTGCCAAGGGGAGCGTGGGAGAGTCGGCGAGGTCGATTCGATCCACGACGTCGAGCGGCCCCTGATCGCCGAGGAGAATGCCGAGCGCTTCGCGGGCGCGAGCCAGCGCGGCGTACGAGGTTTCGATCTGCGTCTGAACCGTTGCCACTTCCTGCTCGGCACGAACATCGTCGACGCGATTGCCGATACCGCCGAGCAGGCGGGTGTGGGCGAAGTCGTAGTGTGCTTTGGCGGTCTTTAGAGCGTGCTCGTTCACGTCGACCGTACGCTTTTGCGATAGCACCGTGAGATACGCCCTAGCTACCGCGATGGCCGTCTGCCGGCGCACGTCCTCGGCGGTGGCGCGAAGGACATCGACGTTGGTCGATGCGTGGGACCACTGCGCCCACCGTTGTGGGACGACCAGCGGGACCGAGAGCGCCAGATTGGCGGTGAACTGGTCTTGAGCTGCGATGCGAAACGCGCCACTCCTCCGCTCGGCGTCGAGATGGGTGTAGATGCCGTTGGCATTGAGCGTGGGCAGCGAGGAGGCGCGCGCCTGCTTCACGAGCGCCTCGGCTCGCCGAATCTCCTCGATGGCCACCACCATCGTCACGTTCTGCGCGAGCGCCCGCTGGATCGCCTGTCCCAAGGTCAGGCGCTGGAGCCCCGGCGTCTGCTGGGCATCCGCAGCACTGGCGGGCGTTTGCGCGGCGCCCGTCCGCGCCAGCAAGGCAAGGACGAGCGCGAGCAGCGCTAGGCTGAAGCCCTGGTTGGTGTTACTCGGCGCTGGCCTTCGGCCCCGCCTTCGGTTGGTGTTACTCGGCGCTGGCCTTGGGCCCCGCCTTCGGTTGGTGTTACTCGGCGCTGGCCTTCGGCCCCGCCTTCGAGCTTGGCGCTCGCTAAGCATGAACCGGAGCATCAGAGGGTGCGCCGTCGGGTTGTTCATCGTCGGGTGTCTGCCGCTTGGCGAAGCGATCGAGCACCGTATAGAGACTCGGAACCAAGAACAGCGTGAAGATCGTCGAGACGGTGAGACCCCCGATGACGGCGCGGGCGAGGGGTAGATTCGTCTCGCTTCCTTCGCCGATGCCGAGCGCCATCGGTATCAGGCCGAAGACCGTGGCGATCGTGGTCATCAAGATGGGCCGCAGACGGGTGCGGCCGGCCTCGATAGTGGCATCGATGATCGATCGGCCGCGCCGCCGGAGGACGTTGGCGAAATCGACGAGCAGCACGCCGTTCGACACCACGATGCCGACCATCATGATGATGCCCATGAAGCTGTTGACCGACAGCTTGGTTCCCGAAAGATAGAGCATGAGGAACACGCCGGAGATCCCGAGCGGCACGCTGAACATGATGACCAGAGGATCGACCAGCGATTTGAATTGCGAAGCCAGCACCATGTACACGAGTGCGAGCGCCATGAGCGCCGCGAAAATGAGCCCTTTGAAAGCCTTCTGCTGTTCGGCCGTCTGGCCTCCGAGCTGAACCGTGAATGCCTCCGGCGGCTGCGTTTCGTCGAGTACTTTCTGCGTGGCCGCGCTGGCGGCGCCGAGGTCCTTCTCGGGAGCGACATTGGCGGTGACGTGAACCACCCGCTGCATGTACTTGCGATCGATGACCACCGGGCCGCTCGATCGCTCGATCTTCGCCACGGTGTCCAGAGAAACCACCCCGCCGCGCGCGGTTCGCACGAACAAATCGCCGACGTCCGAAACATGCGTTCGGTAGCGATCGTCCATGCGGACGTTGATGAAGTACTCGTTGCCCGTCTTCTGATCGGTGAACGGAATGGGCGTGAGCTGGGTGTTGCCGAGAAGGCTGGTCAGCACCGTCTGCGCCACGTCTTGTTCGGAAAGACCGAGCACCCCCGCTTTCTGACGATCGACGACCACGTCGAGCTCGGGGGCGTTCTCTTCTCTCTGAATCTGCACGTCGGTGAGAAGAGGTTGTCCCTTTTCATCCGCGAGCCCACGGAGCTTGGCGGCGAGCTGCTTGGAGAAGCTGGAGCCCACATCGAGATCGTAGCCCAGCACCTCGATGTCGATGGGCGCCGCCGAGCCGAAATTCAAGATGCGTTTCACGATACCACCGGTGAAGAAGAAGACCTGTGTGCCGGGCAGCGCGTCGCGCAAGGCGGCCCGCACTTTCTCGGTTGCCTGCACGTCACTGATCGGTCGTTGGGTGCGGCCGACGAGGTTGACTTGAGCGTTGGCCGAGTGCGAGCCGGTGTTGGCGGTGAAGAGGGCGGTTCGGCCGCCCGGTAGGCCGGTATCGGAGATCATCGTGTTGTAAAGCTCGACCTGACCCTTCTTCGTCTGCATCGGCGAAAGGCTCTGCTCGATGATCTTTTCGATGCGTTCGGTCACCAGCTCCGTTTTTTCGACGCGCGTGCCGATGGGCGTCTTGTACATGACCGAGAATTGGCCTTCGTCCGTCTCGGGGAAGAATTCGCTGCCGATCTTCTTGCGCAAAAACATGCTCCCCACGAAGAGCGCCAAAATGGCGAGGACCGTGAAAAGGCGGTGACCGAGCGTCCATTTCAGCGCGCGGGCGTAGCTGTGATCCAAGTTGTCGAGCCACCGGGTGATCGTGCCCGGCACTCCGCGCTCTTCGTCTCGATGGGGCCGGCCTTTCAGCCAGTAGAGGCACAAGAGTGGCGTGACCGTGCGCGAGACGAAAAAGCTCATCGACAGCGCGAAAGCGATGGTGAGCGCCAGCGGCATGAACAGAAACCGAGCGATTCCCGCCAGAAAAAGCACCGGGAAAAAAACGACGATCGTGGTGATGGTCGACACCAGGATCGGCATTGCCACTTCCTGTGCCGCGGCCAGCACCGCCTGGCGCCGCGGCTGGCCGAGGGCGAGGTGGCGGTGAATGTTCTCGAGCTCGACGATCGAATCGTCGACCAAGCGCCCCACTCCGAGCGCGAGCCCCCCCAGAGTGAAAACGTTGAGCGTCTGACCGGTGAAGTACAAGAGCACGAAGGTCGCGACGATGGAGAGTGGGATGGCCACCGCGACGATCCCGGTCGCGCGAAGGCTCACCAAGAAAAACAAAATGACGGCGATGGCCAAGAGACCGCCCTGTACGGCCTCGTGCTGAAGTGCGGAAACCGCGGAACGAATGTAGGTCGACTGGTCGAAGGAGATGGCGAGCTTCACGTTGGCAGGCACGCCGCGCAGGTTCGGCATGGCCGCTCGCACCGCGTCGACGACGCCGATCGTATTGGCGCCGGGCTGTTTCAGCACGCGAATGAACACACCGCGCTGTCCGTTGATGCGCACGATCTCGTTTTGATCGGCAGTACCATCCTCTACTTCCGCCACGTCAGCCACGCGCACGACGGCGTTGCTCGTTCCCGCGGTAGGACTGGCCTGTCCCTGCCGCACGATGACTTCGCCGAGAGGACGCGCCTGAGGAAGCTGGGTATTCGAGAAAACGTTGTAGTCACGATCGCCGGCTCGAAGACTGCCGCTCGGTAAAAGCAAGTTCGACGTTCGTACGGCGGCAACGAGATCCATGATGCCGAGCCCGCGTGCACGGAGGCCGTCGCGATTGGCCTTGACGGTGATCTCGCGCGTCTTGCCGCCGCCCACCGAAGCGCTGGCGACGCCCGGCAAGCGCTCGAGCTGCGGCTGGATCGTGTTGTAAGACAGATCGTACAGTTGCTTCTCGTCGAGCCCTTCGCCGGAGATCGCAACGGCCACCACCGGGATGTTGGTGATGTCGAACTTGAGGATGAACGGCTGCTGGATGCCGGGAGGGAGCGTGTTCAGGATCTGAGCGACGCGCTGAGACACCTCGAACTGCGCGTTGTCGAGGTTGGTCCCGAAATTGAACCAGACGCTCACCAACGAGACGCCCTGCTTCGACGAGCTTTCCACCCGGTCCACTCCGGGTGATGCACTCACGGCGCGTTCGATCGGCTGCGTGATCGACTTCTCGATGTCGACCGGGCCGGCCCCAGTGTAGAAGGTGGCGACGCGGATGACCGGTATGGTGATGTCAGGGAACAGATCGACGGACAAACGGCCGAGCGAGACCCACCCCAAGACGATGATCATCAGCGACATCATCAGGATGAGAACCGGATTGCGAAGAGCGAGTCGCGTGAGCCACATGATCGCCGCCTCCGCTAGTCGCGAACGGCGCCGCCGCCCGCGCCTGCCGCCGAACTAGATGCCCGAGGTGAGGTCTTGCCGCCGGTGTAAGGGTCTACGTCGCGGGTGACGCGTACGGTGGCGCCTTCGGACAA
>DASWDH010000264.1:0-6143 GCA_036395495.1 Polyangiaceae bacterium | reverse complement strand
CCGATGCACCGCCCTGCGTTCCGTTCGTCCCCGCCGAGCCGCCGATTCCGGTGGAAGCGCCGGCATCGGGATCTTCCTCGTAGTCCTTGTCGATGCCGAGGATCGCCGTGCATCCGGCGGGAACAACGATGAGCACGATGCTGAACAACCGGCGCGCAATCGTCACGCTTACCATCCCCTCTGCACGCCCAAAAACATTCCCCCTGCCCCCTCGCTGACCAAGGGCGTCCAGGAGCTCGCGGTCACCGCACCTTTGGCGGAAGGCCGGGTGATGAGCAGCACCGCAAACGTGGCGAGGCCGGCCGCGCCGACCCCGAATCCGATCGTGCTGACGAGCCCCAGCGTCCGCGCGCTGTCCGCCGCCTCCTTACCGGTGGCGTTGCAGAGCGTATCGACGCAGTTCTCTTCGATGGTGCCCTTCTTGGCGAGGACCATGGCACCGGTCACCGAGCCGACGACGACGCCAACTCCACCGATGCCGGCGGCAACGTAGGTCCAGGTTCGACGCGAATCTCCGGCCGTCGATACGTCGGTTCTCGTGCTGACGGTGGGCGACGGGGAACCGGGTTCGGGAGCCGTCGATCGCGGTGCCGCCGCCGTGGTCTCGGTTGGATGCACGCCGAGGTCGATCTCGAGCTCGACCTGTTTCTTTTCGGCTTTCTGGATGGCAATGCGCTGCTCGTGGGCGGGGCCGCCGGGAACTTGCGTCGTCGCGACGTGCTCTCCGGGATTCACCGGCAACGGGATCCCGAGAGCCGGTTGATTGAGGACAAGGCTGTCCCACTTCACGGTCGTGCCGCTCGGCGCAGACTTCGGAAGCGTGAGCGTCACGTAGGGAACCTGCGGCGCGAGCGCAGCTTTCTGTGTCGCGGAGATCTTCTCGCGCCCCCCCTGCGCAGCCTTCTTGGGCGCGGTGAGGCGGGCGAACTGACGCAAATAATCTTCGTAATGCGCGACGGCCGACGCGATCATGCCCCCCTTCGCCTCGCATTCCGCGAGCGTGAAGAGGGTCCCCGGACGCGGATCGAGGCGCTGGCTCTCCTTCAGCGCCGGGCAGGCCGTCTCGTAGCGTCCCGCCTCCATGTCGGCGAGGCCCTTGTTGAACAGCGCTTCGGCGGCCGCGTCCTCTTGAGCCAAGCCCATCGTAGTGATGAGCACGACGCCGAGTCCCAGGCCCACCCCGGCCCACCCCCCTGATCGCATTACCTTCAACCATATCACTGCCACCGGCCCTCGTCTTCCCGCTCGCGCCGCCGGGACGAACTCGCGCAAGTCCCACCTGTCAGCTAAAGTCCGCGGCGATGAGTGCAAACGAGAATTCTTTAGCGACCGATCCGGCCGCTGGCACGCCCGGCAACTTCGTACGTGAGCTGGTCACCGACGACGTGCGCAAAGGTAAGAACGGCGGTCGGGTCATGACGCGGTTTCCGCCCGAACCCAACGGCTACCTGCACATCGGTCACGCCAAATCGATCTGTCTGAATTTCGGAATCGCCGCCGAATTCGGCGGCAAATGCAACCTGCGCTACGACGATACGAATCCGGAAACCGAAGACCCGGAGTACGTCGAATCGATCGAACGCGATGTGAAGTGGCTCGGGTTCGATTGGGAAAACCGCAAGTATTTCGCCTCCGATTATTTCGGTCGACTCTACGACTTCGCGATCCAGCTCATCAAGGAGGGCAAAGCCTACGTCGACGATCGCAGCCTCGAGCAGATCCGAGCCACGCGCGGCGACTATTACCAACCGGGCCAGGACAGTCCGAATCGCAGCCGCTCGGTCCAGGAAAATCTGGATCTTTTCGAGCGCATGCGGCGAGGCGAGTTCGCCGACGGCGCCTGCGTGCTGCGAGCCAATATCGACATGGCATCGAGCGACGTCAAGCTGCGCGACCCGGTGATGTACCGGATCAAGCACATGAGCCACCACCGCACCGGCGACAAGTGGTGCATCTACCCCATGTACGACTGGGCCCACGGGCAGTCCGACGCGATCGAAGGGGTCACCCATTCCGTTTGCACGCTCGAATTCGTGAATCACCGCCCGCTTTACCATTGGTACCTGGACGCGCTCCGGCTGGAGTGCCATCCCGAGCAAATCGAGTTCGCGCGGCTCAACCTTACCTACACCGTGCTGAGCAAGCGCAAGCTGCAAGAGCTGGTCGAAGGCGGTCACGTCGCCGGGTGGGACGATCCGCGGATGCCGACTTTGGCTGGAATGCGGCGCCGAGGTGTCACGCCGCAAGCAATTCGCAACTTCTGCGAACGTATCGGTGTGTCGACGCGCGACAGTCTCGTCGACGTGTCGCTCCTGGAACATGCGGTCCGTGAAGATCTGAACGCGACCTCGCCGCGGGTGATGGCCGTGCTGCGCCCGCTCAGGATCGTGCTCGACAATTTTCCGGAAGACCAAGTCGACGAGCTCGACGCGCCCTACGATCCCGAGAAGCCGGACGGGCCGTCGCGCAAGGTTCCCTTTTCGCGCGAGCTCTACATCGAGCGCGACGACTTCGCCGAGCAGCCGAGCAAGAAATGGTTTCGGCTCGCGCCGGGGCAGGAAGTGCGCCTCCGATACGCCTGCATCATTCGCTGCACCGAGGTCGTGAAGGACGCATCCGGGGACATCGTCGAGCTTCGCTGCACGTGGGATCCGAATTCACGTGGAGGCCAAGCGGCGGACGGACGCCGAATCAAGGGCACGATCCACTGGGTATCGGCACGCCACGCGCTGCCCGCGGAAGCACGCCTCTACGATCGATTGTTCGCCGTCGAAAACCCGCTCAAAGACAAGGACATCGATTTCAAGACCCACCTGAACCCGCATTCACTGGAGGTGCTGAGCGGCTGCCGCGTCGAACCGAGCCTGGCGAGCGCGCGACCGCTCGAGCGGTTTCAATTCGAACGCCTCGGCTACTTCTGCGTCGACGCCGATTCGAGATCCGACGGGCCGGTGTTCAATCGGACGATCACGCTCAAAGATTCGTGGGCGGCGCAGGTGGCCAAGGGACGCTGACAGCCACTTCAGCGGAGGCCGGGGCAGCAGCTTCCCACTAGACACGAATCGCCGGCGACGACGCATTGGCAATAAGGGATGCCGTTGTAGGAGCAGGTGCAGGTGGTGCCGTAGCAGTTCGAGCTCCAGGCATGGCCGGCGTTGTCGCGACATTCCGTCGAGCAGGAGGGCACCCCTCCCCCGCCACTCGTCGTCCCGGTGGTGCCGCCACCCGAGCAAACCGTCGGTTCAGGGGGCGGCGGGATGCTCGAACATTCCGGTGAAATGCCGGCATCCAATGGCGGCGGCCTCGAGTCGACACAGGCTCGGTAGATCGATACGAGCATCTCGCAATCAGGAAAATCGACTTCGCCCATCGGCCCGCACACGATCGGAGCCGTAGCAGCGCAGCTCAAGACGGCGTCGAACTGACTCACGCAACGATCCGAGATCGTGCGTGCCTTTTCGCAACCTGCTTCGCACGCGTCATCGGGGCAGCCCGCTTGCAGGATTCGCTCGCAAACGAATGCGCACGTGGCGCCGGCTTGTCCCCCGGAACCTGCCGATCCGCCGGTGGCGCTTCCACCGGTCGAGGTCGAGCTCGCGGTGCCCGTGCCGGTCGCTCCGCCCGCACCCGTGGTGGTTCCCGCGCTGCCCGATGCACCTTCCTGTCCGGTCTTGCCGCCGCAAGCGATCATCCACATGCACGCAAGAACGATGACGAAGCGTAGGCGAAAGCTCATTCTGCGAGCATAGCTCCTTTTTTCGGCGGAGCGAGTAACCTGCCGACGTGCCCGGCACCGCCATCGCTCGCGCGCCCAGCGCTCGGCCCCCGCTCGGTTTCGTGAGCCTCCTCGCCCTCGGGGTCAATGGAATCATCGGCGTCGGCATCTTCTTCGCGCCGCGTGAGGTGGCCGCGGCCGTGCCGGGCTGGCGCGGCTTGCTCGTGTACTTGTTGGTGACGATCCTCGTCGTTCCGACGGGGCTCGTCTTCGCTCGACTCGGCCGAGCCTTTCCCGAGGATGGAGGTCCGTACCTCTACGCGCGGGCGGCGTTCGGACCGCGCGCGGCATTCGCCGTGGGCTGGACGACGTACGTTTCGGCGCTGTTCAGCACCGCCACCGTTCTCGTGGGATTGGTAGACAGCTCGGCGGCGGCACTCGGCATCGGGTCATCCGCCGGCCGCCTTGCAGCCGCGCTCGCGCTGCTGACGGTGCTCACCTTCGCGCTCTCGCGCGGGCTACGCATCTCGGCGGTCACTTGGTCGGTCGTCACCGTGTTGAAGTCGCTGCCACTCGTCGTGCTGCCCCTTTTCGCGCTGTTCGGGACGCGCGTCGCGCAGCCCGGCAGCGCAGCACCTGCTGCAGCAGAAAGCGCGCTCCTGGCGGCCGCACTTCCAGTGCTGTTCGCGCTTCAAGGATTCGAGGTCGTCCCCTTGCCCGCGGCGCAAGTCCGAAACCCGCATCGAACCGTGCCGCTCGCAACGGTGGGGTCGCTCGTGCTCGTTGCTTGCCTCTACGTCGCGCTGCACGCGACGTGCGTCTTCGCGCTTCCCGATCTGGCGCACGACGATCTTCCGCTCGCGCACGCCGCGGGCGTCCTCGGGGGCCACACGTTCTATGTTCTCGTCGCCACGACGACGACCGTCAGCGCCTTCGGTATCGTCGTGGGGATGCTCGCGATGACGCCCCGCTATCTGGCACCCCTCGGGCGCGAGGATGCGCTCGGCTTCGGGCTGGACCATCAGAGCGAGCGAGCGGTTCCGCTGCGAGCCTTTGTCGTCACCTATCCGCTCCTCGTGGCGATCCTCATGGCCAACGCGGTTTGGGGGTCCATCGGCAACCTGCTCGCGCTCTCGAGCCTCAGCGTGACGCTGCAATACGCCGTCACCGCGGGGGCGCTGTTCGTTCTATCCTCCCGCGGATCGGCGGGTCTCTCGCGTCGGGATCGGTGGGTGGCGCCTCTCGCATTCTTGTCCTGTGGGCTCCTCCTGTTCGGCGCGAGCAGGTTCGAGATTCCCGTCGTGGCGGCGATGGTCGCGCTCGGTTTTCTCGTGCGTGCTCTCCGCCCGCGTACAGCCCGGACGCTGCCGTCCTGAGGGCAGGGTTGGTTTGTGTTACTCGGCGCGGCCTTCGGCCCGCCTGCGTTTGTGTTACTCGGCGCGGCCTTCGGCCCGCCTGCGTTTGTGTTACTCGGCGCGGCCCTCGGCCCGCCTGCGTTTGTGTTACCCGGTACGGCTCAAGGTTCGGCTCACTTGGACGATATAGATGCAGTCATGGGGGTTCGGGTCGTCGTCGTCGATGATTCGCTGGTTTGCCGTTCGACCTTGCGAGAGATCCTCGAGGTCGACCGAGACATCCGCGTGGTCGGAGAGGCGGGCGACGGAAGCCAGGCGCTGCGCGTGATCATGCAGGAGCGGCCGCATCTCGTGACCATGGACCTGAAGATGCCCGGGACCTCCGGATTCGAAGCGATCGAGGAGATCATGGCCAAGATGCCCATCCCGATTCTGGTCGTGACCGGCCATTCGAGAAAGAGCAGCGCGGCAGCCTTCGAAGCGATTCGGCGCGGCGCCCTGCAGCTTGCCGAAAAGCCCATGCTCGGAAGCGGCTCGAGCGCCAGGGAGCTTCGCGCGCAGGTGCGCCTTCTCGCTAGAGTACCCGTGGTCCGACATGTCGCCGGCTCGCGCGACAAACCGCTTCGTCACCCTACGGCTGCGGCCGTCGTACCGCTGCCGCGGGATACTGTGCAGACGTCCGCAGGCCGAGCTCCGCTCCTGGTGGGCGTCGCGGCATCTGCCGGTGGACCGGGCGCAATTGCCGCGCTGCTCGCGCAAATCGGAACGCCTTTCCCGGGGTGCATCGCCGTCGTGCAGCACCTGCCGAAGGGTTTCGCCGGCTCCTTCGTCGAATTCCTGCAGTCACGCACGCATCTGCGGGTGAGCCTCGTGCAAGATTCGGCGGCGCGCGAGGCGGGCACTGTCTTGGTGGCACCCGACGACCGACACCTGGTTTTGGTCGATCGGTATCGGCTGCGGGCGATCGATCGACCTCCGGTCGATGGATTCCGTCCCTCCGCTACCGTGCTGTTCCGCTCGATGGCCGATATTTTGGGCTCCGACGCGGCGGGAGTGATCCTGTCCGGCATGGG
>DASWDH010000263.1:0-12524 GCA_036395495.1 Polyangiaceae bacterium | reverse complement strand
GCGACGTCGTCGAGTAGCGGCAACGGCGGAACCCGCGCGGTCGCGAATGAAACCGGGCCGGACGCTTCCGGCACCGCTGGGAGCAGCGGCAACGCCAACGGAAGCACCGGCGGAACGAGCTCTGGAGTCGACGCCGGCGCCGCAAAACTCGACGCAACGACGTCGCTTGCGGATGCGACGATCGATTACAATACGCCGCTGGTTTGCACGAGCGGCGACCATTGGACGGGCGGCGACCGCGGGGCCGCATCGATGCATCCCGGAGAAGCATGCATCGCGTGCCATACCGCCAAGCAGGGTCCCGCTTTCTCCGCCGCAGGGACGGTTTATCCGACTGCCCACGAACCGGACAATTGCAACGGCCTCGACGGGCTGTTCGCGGGTGCGACCGTTCACATCACCGGAGCCGATGGCCAGACGGTGAGCATGCTGGTCAGCTACTCCGGGAATTTCAATTTCGCGGCGAACACGAAGATCGTTCCGCCGTTCAGGGCCAAGGTGGTGGTTGCCGGCCGAGAGCGAGCCATGATGACGCCGCAGGCCATCGGCGACTGCAATCTCTGCCACACGGTGACCGGTAAAAACGGCGCGCCCGGCCGAGTCGTCGCGCCCTGACGCGCCTCAGTCCGATGCCCCGCCGTCTTCGGTAGGTGGACTCTCGCAGACACCGGTGCAGCTGGAGGCGGCGGCGCACTGCTGAGTCGTCATTCCATTGCATTGGATCGTGCAGCTCGCGCCGCCGCCGCAGGTAATGGTGCAGAGCGCCGAACCCGCACACTCAGCGGTGCACCCGCCGCGCGGACAAACGATGTGGCACGTGCTGTCGCCTCGGCAAGTCACCGTCGATCGGTCGTCGAGAGTCACCTTGCAGTCGCTGCCACCTTCGCAGATGACGTTGCTGTCGACACCGGTCGAGAGTGTGCAGTCGCTGGTTCCGGCGCAGCTCGAGGTACAGTTGGAGCTGCAGCTGCCGCTGCAGGTCGACATACCGTCGCACGTGCTCGTGCAGCCCGTGCCACAGTTGAGATTGCATTGGTTCTGTGAGTCGCAAAGGTAGGTGACGCCGTTCGGCGGCGAAATGCCGACCACCGCCGCGTCGCCGCTCGTGCCTCCATCCGGCGGGCCCGTCGGTCCGAGTGAACAGCTGCCGCCGCTCTGGCACGTGCAAGTGGTACCGGAGCAGGAGCAGTCACCCGTGCAGTTCGGGTCGAACAGGTTCTCGGCCTCACTCGACCCGCAGCTGACCGCGACGGCGACGGCCACCAGGATCATGCCTTGGTTCAGCAAGCGAACGCGCGCAAAGCTCATCGTTCCTCCCCGTGTGACGGCCCACCACTAAAATACCGGACTGACAGAAATCGGCAAACGCTCGGGTAGGCCCCCGCCGCTCACATGCGCTCGATGATACCGGCCGCACCCATGCCGGTGCCGACGCACATCGTTACCATGCCGTACTTCTTGTTGACCCGCCGAAGTCCGTGGACGACGGTGGCGGCGCGAATGGCGCCGGTGGCACCGAGTGGGTGGCCCAAGGCGATCGCTCCTCCCATCGGGTTGACGACCTCGGGATTCAGGCCGACGTCCCGAATGACCGCCACGGCCTGAGCGGCGAATGCTTCGTTCAGCTCGATCCATCCGAGATCGGCGAGCTTCAGCCCGGCGCCCGCCAACGCCAGCGGGATCGCCTCCTTGGGGCCAATCCCCATGATCTCCGGCGGCACACCCTTGACCGCGAAATTCACGAAGCGGGCGAGCGGCGTGATGTCGAATTGCTTCAGGATCTTCTCCGATACGACGACGAGCGCGCCCGCGCCGTCGGACATCTGCGAACTATTGCCCGCCGTCACGGTGCCTTTCGCCGCGAAGGCCGGTTTCAGCTTGGCGAGCGCCGCGGCATTGGTGTCCGCGCGCGGTCCCTCATCGAGGGAAACCGTACGCGTCTGCTGTTTCACTTCGCCGGTCGCGAGGTCGGGCGAGCGTGCGATGATTTCGATGGGGGTAATCTCGTCCTTGAATCCGCCCGCCTTTTGCGCGGCGACCGCCTTCTGGTGCGATCCGAGCGCGAAAGCATCTTGGTCTTCCCGGCTGACTTTCCACCGCTCGGCCACCTTCTCGGCGGTGATGCCCATGCCGTAAGCGATCGCCAGGTGCTCGTTATTGGCGAAGATGCTCGGATTGAACGAGGGGTTATATCCCATCATCGGCACCATGCTCATCGACTCGGCTCCGCCGGCGATGATCACGTCGGCTTCACCGACGCGAATGCGGTCGGCGGCCATCGAGAGTGCCGTCAGCCCCGAAGCGCAGAAGCGGTTCACGGTGACCGCGCCCACCGTGTCCGGCAGGTCGGCGAGCAGCGCGCCGATGCGGGCCATGTTCATGCCTTGCTCCGCTTCGGGCATCGCGCATCCGACGAACACGTCTTCGATCGATTTGGGATCGAGCTGGGGGACTTGGGCGAGAACCGAGCGAATGGCATGAACGAGCAAATCGTCCGGCCTGGTGTGCTTGAATGCGCCGCGCGGCGCCTTGCCAATCGGCGTGCGGGTGGCAGCGACGATGTACGCTTCTCGTATTTGCTTGGCCATGAGTGTTCTCGCTAATTCCGGAGTGGCTTGCCGTTCTGCATCATGAACATGATCCGCTCTTGCGTCTTGGGATTCATGAGCAGACTCATGAAAGCTTTGCGTTCGAGCGCGAGGATCCACGCCTCGTCGACCAGCGTTCCCGGTTCGACGTCGCCCCCGCACATCACCTCGGCGATCGTTTTGCCGAGGTGGAAGTCGTGCTCGGAAATGAAGCCCCCCTCACGCAAATTGACCAGCTGGGCCATGATCGTCGCGCTGCCCGACCGTCCGGCCACCGGAAATCCCTTGACGCGGAAGGGACGGCGGTAGCCCGCCTCGAACATCGTTCTTGCCTCGCGGATCGCCGCCCCGAGCAGCTCGTGCACGTTGAAAATCACCGGGTCGCTCGGCAAGAGATAGCCCATGCGCTGCGCCTCGAAGGCCGACTTCGAAACGTTGCCCATCGCGGCATTCATGAAATACTTTTTCAGAAACTGCAGAAGCGGCGCGTCGGGAGCGACGCTCCGTTCTTCGGCGGCGCGGCGAGCGCCGAACATCAGGCCTCCGGCTCCGGGGACCAGCCCCACGCCCACCTCCACGAGCCCGATGTAGCTCTCGAGGTGCACGACCCGCTTCGAGCAAGCCACCGCGAGCTCGCACCCGCCGCCGAGCGCCAGGCCGGACACCGCCGCCACGGTGGGCACGCCGGCGTAGCGCAACCGCAGCATCGCATCCTGCATTTGCTTCTCTGCCGGTTCGAGCGCTTCGACGCCACCCGACATGAACAGGGGCAGCATCCCCTGCAGATCGGCGCCGACCGAGAACGGTTCGTCGGGACTCCAGATGACCAAGCCGCAATAGTTCTTTTCGGCCTCGTCGACCCCCTTGTGTATTCCGGCGACGACGCCCGGCCCGAGGGCGTGCATCTTGGTCTTGAGGGAGAGAATCAGCACTTCGTTGTCGAGCGTCCACAAGCGGACCGATTCGTCTTCGAAAAAAGTTTCACCCGCCGTGGCCCCCGTCTGGGCATTTTCGCCGGCCAGCATCGGACGAAAGAGCTGACGTCGATAAATCGGCAAATCCGAACGGGGCAGGAACGTGTCGCTGGCGGGGGCGTACGAGCCTTTCGTCGTGTGCACGCCGCCGGCCGCGGGAACCTTGCCTTCCAGCACCCACTTGGGCAGCGGCGTCGAGGAGAGAGCCTTCCCCGACGCGATGTCCTCCTGGATCCATTTCGCGACCTCGACCCAACCTGCGGCCTGCCAGGTTTCGAACGGCCCCGTGCTCCAACCGAAGCCCCAGCGCAGCGCGAGATCGACCTCCCGCGCGGTCTTGGCAATCGCCGCGAGATGCACCGCCGCATATTGAAAAACGTCGCGAAAGATGGCCCACAGAAACTGCGCTTGCGGATGGGGTGATTCGCGCAACAGCTTGAGGCGCGCGGCCACGTTCTTGTTCTTGAGAATCGCCGTAACCGACTCGTCGGCCTTGGCTCCCGACGGGAGGTAATCTCCCTTTTCGGGATCGAAGCGCAGAATGTCCTTGCCCACCTTCTTGTAGAACCCGGCGCCGGTCTTCTGGCCCAGCGCTCCCTGCTCGATGAGTTGGGCCAGAACCTTGGGCGTGGCATAGAGCGGGTGAAACGGATCGTCTTTCAACTGATCCTGCATCGTCTTCACGACGTGATGCAGGGTATCGAGACCGACCACATCCGCCGTGCGAAACGTCGCCGACTTCGCGCGGCCGAGCCTCTTGCCGGTGAGGTCGTCGACGAGGTCGACCCCAAGGCCGTGCCGTTCTGCTTCGGCGATCGTGGCGAGGATACCGAACGTTCCCACCCGGTTGGCGATGAAGTTCGGTGTGTCGCTCGCGCGCACCACACCCTTGCCGAGCACCGTGGTGAGAAACGCTTCGAGCGAGTCGAGGATCGCCGGCTCGGTTGCCGCCGTGGGGATGAGCTCGACCAGATGCATGTACCGCGGTGGGTTGAAAAAATGCACACCCGAAAAGCGCGGTCTGAGTTTGGCATCCAAGGCTTCCGACAAAGCCGAGATCGATAGCCCCGACGTATTGGAGGCCAAAATGGCGTCTGCCGCGATGAACGGAGCGATCTTTCGATAGAGGTCGAGCTTCCAATCGAGCCGTTCGGCAATCGCCTCGATCACCAGATCGCAATCTCGCAAGCGTTCGAGGTCATCGTCGTAATTGGCCGCCTGGATGAACGCTGCGTCATCGGGGTTGCCGAGCGGCGCCGGGTTCAGCTTCTTCAGGTTTTCGATGGCCGCGAGAGCGATGCCGCTCTTCGGTCCCTGCTTGGACGGCAGATCGAAGAGCACCACCGGGACCTTGGCGTTGATGCAATGCGCCGCAATCTGCGCGCCCATGACCCCGGCGCCCAAGACGGCAACTTTCTCGATCATGAGGTTTTTCACGAATGTCTCTCCTCGCCTACGTATCGAATATCAAAAGAGTTCGGCATCGAGCTCGAGCAGATTGTTCGCTCCCGAGCGGGCGGAAAGGAAAAGCGACTCGGTCTCGCTGAAGAGGCGGCCAAAATAGAACCGCGCCGTCGCCAGCTTGGCCACGTAAAACGGATCGGAACCGACCTTTGGATCGAGCGCGATGCGAGCGCTCCGCGCCCAAAAAAAACCAAACACGAGGTGGCCTATCAAACGCAAGTAGTCGGTCGCGGCGGCGCCGACCTCGTCGGGATTGCCCTGGGCCTTGGCGGCGAGCTCCAGCGTCAACTCCTCGATTTTGGCGACCAGGGCAGCGAGCGGACCGATGAACTCGGCCATCCCCCGATCCTCCTTTGCTTCCTGGATGAAATTCTTCACCAGCGCGCCCAAGCGCATCAGCTTGACCCCGCCGTCGAGCAGCACCTTGCGGCCGAGCAAGTCGAGCGCCTGAATGCCGTTGGTGCCCTCGTAGATCGTGTTGATGCGCGCGTCGCGGACGTATTGATCCATGCCCCCTTCGCGAATGTAGCCGTGTCCCCCGAAGACTTGCAACGCGAGGTTGGTGCAGATGACGCCATTGTCGGTAAGAAACGCCTTCACGACCGGCGTCAGCAATGCCACCAGCTCATGGCACTCTTTGCGGACCTCTTCGTCGGGGTGGCCGTCGGACTTGTCGAGCAAGAGTGCCACCCAATAGGCGAAGGCGCGCCCCCCCTCGACGTAGGCCTTCTGGGTGAAGAGCATGCGACGCACGTCGGCGTGAACGATGATCGGATCGGCCGGCCGGTTGGGCGTTTTGGGCCCCGATAGCGCGCGCGCCTGAATGCGCTCTCTCGCGTAGGCCAGCGCGTTTTGATAGGCCACTTCCGTCTGGCCGAGACCCTGCATACCGACCCCGATACGCGCGCCGTTCATCATGACGAACATCGCCTGAAGGCCGCGATTGGGCTGACCGACCATCCAGGCGGTTGCATCTTCCATGTTCATCACGCACGTCGAGTTGCCGTGGATGCCCATCTTGTGTTCGATCGAGCCGCACTTGATGGTGTTGCGCGCGCCCACCTCTCCCTCGGCGGTAGGTACGAATTTGGGCACGACGAAGAGCGAAATCCCCTTGGTTCCAGGGGGGGCGTCGGGTAGGCGCGCGAGCACCAGGTGGACGATGTTTTGGCTGAGGTCGTGTTCGCCGGAGGAAACGAAGATCTTCGTTCCCGTGACCCTGTAGCTGCCGTCCGGGTTCGGTTCTGCCTTCGTGCGCAGAAGGCCGAGATCGCTGCCAGCTTGAGGTTCGGTGAGGCACATCGTACCCGTCCATTCGCCGGAGACGAGCTTGGGCAAGAAGATGCGTTTCTGTTCCGGGGTGCCGTGCGCTAGCAAAGCTTGGTAGGCCCCATGGGTGAGGCAGGGATACATGGCGAACGCCTGGTTCGCGGAGTTGATGATCTCCTCCAGAGCGTACCCCAGGGTGTGGGGCAACCCCTGTCCGCCGTATTCGGGATCGGCCGATACCGACGGCCAACCCGCTTCGCGAAACTGGTCGTAGGCTTGCTTGAATCCCTTGGGCGTCGTGACGACCCCATTCTCGAAGTGACAACCTTCCGCATCGCCGGTGTGGTTCAGGGGAAAGAGAACCTCGCTGGCGAGCTTGCCGGCTTCTTCGAGCACCTGATCCATGAGATCGTTGGTGATTTCCGAGTAACGTGGCATTTGCCTGAACTCGTCCTCCGCACGGAGCAACTCGTGCAGAACGAATTGCATGTCACGGCGCGGGGCGACGTACTGTCCCATTGGGCTTCTCCTTACGTTTGTGATGGCGAATGTGGCTGCTTTCGGGCTGGTCGACGTTGCGATGAGCCTCGATGAGCTGAGCGAACCCGACGCGGCCGCGCGTGACGCTGTCTTTGCTGTGCAGCAGCCGCGCGTCGTGATGGACGGCGAGCACCAATCCGTGCATGGCGAAGACCAGCTGGTACGGATCGGTGGTCGATCGGAGATGGCCGACTTCGATGGCCTGCTTGATGGCGCGGACGAGCTCGCGCTGCCACGAGCGGATCATGCCCACCAAAAGGTCTCGGATGGGCCCGGGACGATCGTCGTACTCGACCGCGCCAGAAACGAACACGCATCCTTTTTCGATCTCGACGCTCAGCCGGTCGATCCAGCGCGAGTACATCGCGCGCAAGCGGGGCAGCCCGCGCGGTTCTTTCAAGCTCGGCAGCAGGACGCCCTCGATGAAACGCCGCTCGTACTCCTTCAAGACGGCGATCTGCAGTTCCTCGCGGGAGCCGAAATGGGCGAAAACACCGGCCTTGGACATGTGCAGCTGCTCGGCGATGCGGCCGATCGTCAGCCCCTCCAGGCTGTCGGCTGCGGCGAGCTCGAGGGCGGCTGCGACGATGGCTGCATGGGTCTGTTCGCCTTTGCGCATGGAAGGTATCCCGGTCAGCTCCAATGAAAAACGAACGCGCGTTCGATTTTATGTAGAGTGGCGTCTGCCACGCGCTTTGTCAACGGGCAGAACGCAAGGGCGACCGAGCTCGGCGCTTTTCCGGGCCCTCCGCGGCGCGCAGTTCGGGTGACTCGATGTCGAAGAAACCAGGCATTTCAGTGACTTGAGATTGTCGCTCGCCAGAGCTCAGCCGGGCCGAGGTCTATTGACTTTTGTTCAATATTGAGGAGAATGCGCCCGAAGCTGTGAGAACGTTTGGGCGCCGACGGCTAGGGGTCGCAGGAAGGACGGGGCATGTCATACACGCGCTCTTTTCGAACTTTGACCATTCTCGGCCTTCTCGCGGTGGCCGCTTGCGCGGTGGGCACGCTCGGCGACGAACCGTCGATGCGTCGCGCGCCCGACTCGGGTGTCCCCTCGGATGCGTCGCGCGCCGACGGCCGTGCAGGATCGACCGTGACCACCGGCGCGGGGAGCTCGGGTTCGACCGGAATCACGAGCGGGGGTGGGACCTCGACTGGCGGTAGCGCGGGAAGCGGTTCGAACGCCGCGGGCGGCGGCGGAACGAACAGCGGGGGTGCCGGCACCGACGCCCCGCCGGCGATCGATTCCGGCACCGGATGCGCCGCCACCGAAAAGTCCTGCAATGGCCGATGTGTCGCGCCGAGTCCGAGCATCGGCTGTCGCCTCGACGGATGCGATGCCTGTCCTAGTCCACCCTCGCATGCGACCGCCAAGTGCTCGGACAACAAATGCGATTTCGAGTGCGCATCGGGTTATGAGCGAAACGGCGGCGGTTGTTTCGCCGTAGGGGGCTCGGATGGCGGACAAGGAGGCTCCAGCAACGATGGAGGCGGCTCCCGCTGCGTTGCGTCGCAGTGCCAGGGATGCGTCCCGGTCCTCTCCGTCCACTGTTGCAAAGCCGACAACTCTTGCGGTTGCTCGTACCTGGGCGGACCCTGTCTTTAGCGGACGATGCCCGCGAGCTTTTCACAGGGCGGAAGCACCGGCCGGCGGCGGGTGCCCCCTCCGGCGGGCGCCTGCGCGCGTTCGCTCGGCCATCGGGATTCGAAGATGGTTACGGACGCCTCATGTCTCTACGCTGGGCGTCGCGAGCGGGACTCGCGGTCGACGCGCGGCGGAACGGTGCTTTGCCGGCTCCGTTCGGCACCGCCTCGCTCTCTGCTCGCGCCCGCCGAAGGGGGCCACCCGCCGCCGGCCTCTCGCCGTCTTTGAATTGCGTCTAAGCGTAGAGCAGCCAAATCGAAGCAGACCGTCGCGAGGAAGTTGTTGGCCAGTTTGATGTAGCGCATGGCATGCGACGGGTGCGCTTGAGGCGCTGTCGACGAGCTGCATCCGTCGCGGCCCCAGCAGCGCGAGTGGCATCGCCGCACTGGCGCGTCCGACGTGGAACACCTGAGTACACTCCCCTTAACGGACGATGCCCGCGAGCTTTTCGCGGGGCGGAAGGGCCGCCCAGACCGGGATGAGGCGGCAGAGCCAATGGGCCATGGCTTTCGTCCGAAAAAAGTGCTCGTGATCCCACTCGACCTCCGCCATTGCCAAAAGAGGCGGGACGAGCTCCGGGCGGCCGGCCTCCCTGGCGAATTCCGCGGCGTCGAGATATTCGTGCACGTTGCGCCGTTCGATCCACCCGGCGCCATACATCGGTAAGAACCAGCCCGAGACGTAGCACAGCATTCCGATCAGGCGTCCCACGACTCCCATGATGCGCTCTCGCAGCGGCGACGGCGCCGCTCCGAGCGCAGCGAGCATGAGATTCACGCGACGCCGGTGCCCCCATTCGTCCGCTTCGATGCGCACGATCGACGCTCGCTCGTCGCGATCACGAACGGAACGCGCGTGGCCGCGGTACGCCCGGGCCGCTGCGAGCTCTCCAGCATGGGCGAGCTGCAGTTGGCGGACCAGACGTCTCATCTCGGCGACTCGGTCCGGATCCACGTTCGCATTGAAGGGTCCACCGGCCGGCTTGGCAAGAGGAAGCGACGAATTTATTCGCGCCGAGGCTACGGACAGGCAGGCGCCCTGTCCGTGCTTGTGCCGCAGATCGTGCAGTATTCGATCTGGGGGCAGTCGCTCAATCGCGTGCCGAAGCCTTGCCCATACAGATATCCGAATGCGTTACAACTCCCGTACTCAATATCGGAAAATTGATAGACGCCCGCGAGGACGCCGGACTGCGCATCGAAAAATGCCACATTGCCACTGTAGAGCGCCTACCGCCGTGGTTCGTAGGCCTTACCCGGTGCGGACCCGATGGCCAGAAGCGTCACGCCTCGTTGTCCGGGAATGAACTTGCGCTTCTGGGAAGGCCCGACGCGGACGAGGCTTCCTTGGTCGAGCTCGAAACGTTCGCCGTCGGCGTCGAGTGTCGCGCTGCCTCTGAGGATGACGTAGACTTCTTCCTGGCCGTCCTTCACGTGGTTGTGTTCGGGGTAACCGGAGCAACCCGCTTCGATCTCGAGCACGTTCATCCCCCAAGCGGTGACGCCGAGCGCGCGGCCGGCGGGGCGGAACTTGATCCCGGGAATGGCGTTGGGCCCTTGATAATGCTCAACCTCGTCGAGCGTTCGGAGAGTGATGTCGGCCATGGATCCTCCTCAAGCACGTCCGTGGGGATGATAACAAGGTGCTAAAGTCGGTGGGTGAGCTCGAAGCCGTCCCGAGGGGCCGTCGCGGCCGGCGATCCACAGACGGCACGCGCCGGCGCGGGTCTGCTCCGCCAGGGAGGCAACGCCGTCGATGCTGCCGTCGCCGCAGCGTTCGCCGCTTTCGTCTGCGAGCTGCCACTCTGTTCGCCGCTCGGCGGGGGGGTGATGCTCATCGAGCGGCCCGGCGAGGCGCCTCGCGCGCTCGAGATGTTCGCGCGAACGCCCGGTCTCGCTGGCGCTCGGCCAGCTGTTCTCGATTTCGTGGACGTGCAAGTGAACTTCGGGGCCGCAACCCAGGTCTTCCACGTCGGACGCGCCAGTGCGGCCATGCCACTCGCGCTGCTCGGACTCATCGAAGCGCATCGGCGGTGGGGCATCCGTCCGCTCGAGGCGGTGCTCGAACCTGCGATCGATCTCGGTCGCTCGGGTTATACGCTCAGCGCGGGCGTCGCATTCGTCTTCCGGCTTTTGACGCCGATCGTCGAGCGCAGTGCCGAATGCCGAACGCTCTTCGCCGATGGAACGGAGATCGCGTCGGCCGGGGCGCGCCTTTTCAACCGCGATCTCGCGGCGACGCTGGAGGCGGTCGCGCGCCGGCCGGCGTGCGTGGCGGAGCTTTACGCCGGGTTGGCCGACGAGTTCGGCCCGGCTGCGGGAGGGCTCATTACGCCGAAAGATCTGGACGAGGCCCGCGTCGTCGATCTCGCCCCCATTCGGGTCAAGCACGGCGATTGGGAGTTATTCACGATGCCAGGCCCGTCGACGGGGGGAGCCTTGGTCGCGCTCGGCCTGCGGTTGCTCGAGGGAGTGGGCAGCTGTCCCTATCTGTCCGAAGATCACGTTCTTCGCGTCGCGCGCGTGCAAGAGCTGCTGCTCGGCGTGCGCGACGAACACTTCGACACCGAATGTCGCGACCCGGAGGCGATCCGCATTCTGCTCGACGAAGAGCGGATTCGAGCGCTCCGCGCGCAGCTCGCCGCCGGCGGTACCGCTATGCCCGACAGCCCCCTCGGCTCGACGACGCACATCAGCGTCATCGATGAAGCGGGCGGCGCGGTTGCGCTCACACTGACCAACGGCGAGGGTTGCGGCCACGTGCTCGGTTCGACGGGCATCATCGTCAATAACCTGCTCGGCGAAGAGGATATCCACCCGCACGGCTTTCATCGCGATCCTGCCGGGCGCGCGCTCTCTACGATGATGGCGCCCACCCTTCTTCGACGGGGGATCGATCGCATCGCGCTCGGCAGCGGCGGCTCGAACCGTCTGCGCAACGCGATTCTGCAGGTGCTGGTTGGGTTGCTGGAGCACGGCGTCGAAGTCGAGCGCGCCGTCCGCGCTCCGCGTCTGCAGCTCGAGCCCGGCCTGACGCGCCCGCGCGTGGCTTTCGAGGCCGAGGGCCTGGATCCGCATGTCGCACGGTCGCTCTGCGAGAGCTATCCCGACCGGCCCTGCGTCTTCGACGCGCTCAACCTCTATTTTGGTGGAACCCACGTTGCGATGCGGATCGGCGATTCCTTCAGTGGCGCCGGCGACCCTCGCCGCGCCGGCGCTCTTGCGCTCGCATGATCGAGAGCCCGGACTGCAATTGTGTGGGCAGAGTGGCGCGCCGGCATGGCCCGTCGAATTGTGGGCCACGGTCAACGGCCCTGGACACCAACCAAGAGTGGAGCGAGCGAATTTCGCGGTCCTGCTTTCGCTGTTGGCGGTGTGCACATCGTGCGGCACCGCGCATCCTCAGCCCTTCGCGCCCCCCTCGGCCGACGCCGCCGATCAAGAGGATGCGATGCCGCCGATGACCGAGGACGCCGGAGGCGCAGCCGACCAGGGATCACCGCCGGTCGTCGGCGATGGCAGCAGCGACGCCACGATTGGGTCCGATGGGCCACTCGGATCGATCCAAATCGTGGTGAATGCGGGCATGCTCGAAAGGACCAACACCATCGTCTCCTTTGCGATGCCCGCCGCGGCTGGCAAAAGCCTCGTGCTCCGCGATACCCAAGGGAATCAGATCCCGCTTCAAGTCGACGGCAACGGCAATGCGACCTTCGTTTTGCCCACGCTACGGGCAGGCATGCAAGCGGTGTTCGATGTCGCGGAGAGTCCGCCGCCACCTGTTTCGATCAGCGCGGTGAAAGAGACCGACGGGATCCGATTGGCGATCGGATCGACGACGCTCTTCCGTTATCAAATGCAGGGAAAGCTTCCAGCAGGCATCGACGCGGTCTATTTGCGGGGCGGCTACATTCATCCGCTTTACACGCCGACCGGCGTCCAGGTGACGGACGATTATCCCTCCGACCACCGCCACCATCACGGCATTTGGGCGGCCTGGACCAAGACCATGTTCAATGGCCACTCGATCGACTTCTGGAAC
>DASWDH010000262.1:0-2588 GCA_036395495.1 Polyangiaceae bacterium | reverse complement strand
CTGCTATCCGTTGACGCCACGTCCTTCGACGTCACGTCGGAGGTGCTCGCATCGGCTTTCGTCCCAGAGTCGGTGACGCCCCCCGTACCACCGGACGCGTCGGAAACGACTCCTCCGGTGCCGCCGGTTCCTCCCGAACCGCTCGCGCCACCCGAGCCGCTGATTCCGCTCGAGCCGCCCGAACCGCCGGTTCCGACCGTTGTTCCCCCCGTGATGCCGGTGGTCGAGCCCCCGACCCCCAGCGAGCCGCCCCTCCCCGCGCCGGACGAGCCGCTTCTGCCCGACGAGCCCGATGAGCCTGCAGCAGTGTCGCTGTCGTCGCCTCCACAATTCACCGCAGCGACCGCGACGAGCGCGACCGCAGACGGCAACCACCACCGAATGTTCATGTGTCCCCTCCGCCCGAGCGACTCGCCGCCTTGGCGAGCGTCAGCTCAACCGACGATTATGCTCGAGACACGACATCCTTCGGTAGAGCCAAAATGATCGACCAGGGGGGTCGCGGTCTTGACCAGAGTCGGGTCAATGATCGCAGGCCATCCCGACGCTCCAGGCCCCCCACCAGCCTTCGACGCCCGGTGGATACACGGCGCACAGCGCGCCGTTGTTGCACGTGAACAAGTAGGTCACACCGACCGTACACAGGGTTTGGCCGCCGCCGGGGCTCTGGCAGGTGGCTCTTACCTGGTCGCCGGTCGTGTACTCTTTGCCCGCCATCCAGGTCGGAAAGTCTGCACAGCCGTTCGCGCCGGTGCCGCCTTGTCCGGCTGCGCCATCGTTCGGGTCGAAGAGCTCCGTATGATCGTCGCCTCCACACGCGCCGAGGATCGCAAGGGCCGCCAGAACGATAGAAGCGTGAGCAAATAGAATCGCCATTACATTGCCCCTCGAGCGCGCTGCCGACCGATTTCCAATGCCGACGCCCAACGCCTCATGTTACTCCCTTCTTTTCCCGCGCCAAGGCCCCAAACCGCGGGATCCGCGGTGGCGTTGCGTTACTAGCATTACTGCGTCAGTTTCTCGCTACCAGATCGTTGCATCGGAGTAGCCATACCCCACGAAACTACTGACCGGGCAGGCGGAACTCGCTTTCGGCAACGCGGAAGAGGAGACGCCTCGCGGCAATTGCCCTCTGAAACACGGTTCCGACGGCCTCGCCGTAACTTACCGGGCCGACACGCGGCAATTGCCGATCGTGATCTGTCATGGCCAAGATCTGACGCAGTAATGCTAGGCGCGGCCTTCGGCCGCCTGCGGGGCCATGGAATAGGGGAAGGCGTCGGTAGCGTGCGTCGGCGTGAGTTCGTCGAACTTGGAAAGATCCACGACGATCCCGTTGGGGCGGTCGCTCAGCATATCGGCGTGGCGTGCGCCCCAGCGAACCTCTGCGTCCGTATAGGTGTGCGCCGCGTGGAGGATTTGACCGGACACTTCGTCCACGCCGTTCAACGTGAGGGTGAGCTCCACTTCGTTGGTGGCGAGCAGTTCGGGCGTGTGGTCGACCAGCGGGCTGTCCGCCGTAATGCGATGCATGATCGTCCACGAGCGCGAAAGCGCCGGCGCTCGGTCACGCTCGAGCTTGAGGTCGTACATGCGATACATGCGTACGCCTTCGCTCGTCCTTTCGGTGCGCGTAAGAACGACGGAAAGGGCGGCGTTGATGACCCTCGAAGCACGCTCGTTGCCGACGCGAAACATGAGGGTCGGCACGCCGTTCATCGGCGCCACGACCGCGTGGCTCGCGAACTGAACGCGGGCGCGGATGACGCTGAACTTCGAGAACACGATACCGGTCGCCACCGCGATGACGAAGATTCCGACCGTGGCTTGCGCCGTCGTGAGCAGGTGCGCCGACGTCGTTGCTGGATACATCGAACCGTAGCCGATGGTCGCCATCGTCTGAACGCTGAAAAAAAACAGATCGGCGAAGGAATCGGCCCGCGCGCCGGCGACGCCGCCGGTGTGCAGATAGGCAAGCGCGAAAAGAACGTTGATCGAGAGAAACGCGGCGGTGATCGCCAATAGGTCGGCCCACCACGGCGCCTGCAGCATCAAATGGTACCAATCGCCGGCCACAAAACGCCTCCTGCCGACTAGTTCGATGACGAAGGTCTCCGGGGGTTTTCGCTTGAAAAGAGCCATGCCCGATGATCGCGTGATCGACCGAGCCGTCGCAAGCCGAGTGATTTGGTGAAAAATCCCCCACATTATCATGTTTTTTCGGCGACGGCGCCCCTCCTCTTCGGCTTGACGAGGGAAGGAGAGTCCACTAGCGATTCGACTTTCGAGCTCGAGCCTACGATGGGATGCAGCGAGGATAGGTTTTTTTTGTTACTCGGCGCGGCCTTCGGCCCGCCTGCGGATACGCTGCGTTCCCTCGAGGACCACGAGCCAGGAGGAACTTGAAATGAAAAAAATGCTCTTGTTCGTCGTGGGTCTCGTCACCGTGGGTGCAAGCGGGGCGCCATCGATCAAAGAAGCGGGCGCCCACAATCGATGCCACCGCCTCAACGGCAAGGCGGGAATTCAAGCCAGCGTCGTCAGCCAGGGGTGCACCAGCCCGGTGGGGCTCTGCACGGCCGGGGTTT
>DASWDH010000261.1:0-3258 GCA_036395495.1 Polyangiaceae bacterium | reverse complement strand
CAAGGAGGCTGCATCCTCACCGACTTCGACGCTCACCAAAGGCCCCGCCTCCGGCGCCGATCGCCCTCGTCGCGGACCACGTCGCCGGCTTCGCCTACCCCCCCTCGTCACCACCCCGCCGCGTAGCGGCTTTGTTCAACTGGCGGCTCTCGATGATGGTGTCGGTTGCTCCGCGTGCGAGGGGGGAGGTGTCGGGAGCGTTTGGCCTCGCAACGACAGCGGTCTTTCGGGGCGGCGCTCTTTGAGATTGAGCCGCACCGGGATGACGATCATGGGTACGCCGATGTGCTGGAGACGTTGTTGAATGAGAAACGCGGTCTCGTTGTGGAGGACGCGGCTGAAGAAGGTGTCCTCCTGGAAAATAAGCTGGCCGGCCACGACGAGCGCCTTCGGGTACTTCGCGCATTGGTCGGTGCCGAGCTTCTCGGCTTCGACGGCGACTTCGGTTCCGACGGCGTAGGCGCTGGTCGTGCGAAGCCCGAGCGCGCGGCCGAATTTCTCATAGCGCGCGAGGTGCTGCTGCGTTCTTTCCTCGAGGGCTCGCACCTGGTCGGCCCCCTTGAAGACGTCGGAGTCGACGACGGCGACGCTGACGAAGGCGACCCCCTTGAAGTGCCCGGGGAACATCCGAAGCAGCGTAAGCAGGGCGTGGCGTCCCAGGCCTCCATAGCCACCGACGAAGAGCACCGCGACCGGCTGCATGGGATCGGGTTCGCCGGCGACGGGCCCCTCCGCGAGCGGACTGCCGTGCAGCCCCTTGTATCCGTCGGTTGCCTCGATGGCCCCAGGAATCTCTTCGGGCGACGGCAATTCCTTGTCGAGCCGGACGATCGCCTGCACGACCAAGTTGTAATGACGCTTGATGAGAAAACACACCGCGACGAGAGCGGAGGTGATGAGCAGCGTGATCCAGGCACCCTCGGTGAATTTCTCGAGCACCATGACGACCAAAATGGTCGCGCAGAGAATGAGGGCGATCAGATGGGCCGGCACGTGGCGGTACCAATCGGCATGCTCGCGGCGGTGCTTCACCCAGTAACGAACCATGGCCAGGTTCGACAGCGAGAACGTGAGGAACACGTTGATGGAGTACATGACCACCAACTTGCCGACGCTCCCTTGCGTGTAGAACAGCGCGGCGAGCGATGCGCCGGCCATCAAGAGCACGCCGTTGCGCATCGACAGCCGCTCGGACAATGCGGCGAAGCGGTGGGGCAGCCAGGAATCGGTCGCCATGTTGGCCATGACCCGCGGCCCGTCGACGAAGCCCGCCTGGGCCGCCACGAACAAGAGGGCCCCTTCGCTGAAGAGCGCCGTGACCACGAACCAGCTGCCGATCGGCCAGCTTCCGATGTGCCAAGTTCCCGCCACGCGGTCGAGGAGCACGGCGTTCATCGTCTTGCCCTCCATGGGAACGGCGTGCACCAAAAGATAGGACAGGAGAATCCCGCTCGCGGTGAACGCGAGCGACGTGGCCATGAGCACCATCGTCCGCTTGGCGGTGGGCACCCGCGGCTCGCGCATCAGCCCGACGCCGTTGGAGACCGCCTCGATCCCCGTGTAGGTACCGCCTCCCAGCGAATACGCTCGGACCATGAGATTGAGGGCGCCGAACGCGGTGAGCGCCGAGACCGAGCCGTGAATGCTCGTCTTCACTTCAGAGGTGACTTGCGGGATGTTGCCGACGTGTCCGCCGATGGCGAGCAAGATGGCGATCGCGTGCGTAATGAGAAAGATCGCGAAGATCGGAACCAATGTGGTGACCGACTCCTTGACGCCCCGGAGGTTCATGATCGTGAGCATCCCGAGGCCCCACAGTGCGAAGAGCATTTTCAGCGGGATGCCGAGCAGGTGAACTTCGTGCCAAGCGGGCGGCAAGAAGCTGAAGATGGCGTCGGCACCGGAAGCGATCGAAATCGTGATCGTGAGCACGTAGTCGACGAGCAGGGCGGATCCCGAGATCACGCCGACCCGCTTGCCGAGCAGCTGCGTGGCGACGACGTACCCGCCGCCTCCGGAGGGGAATCGCTCGATGATGCGGCTGTAGCCGTAGCTGATGATGAAGACCGTGGCCGCCATGGCGATCGCCAAGAAGACGGCAAGGCCGGTGTGATCGCCTAGCTGCCGAAAAGCTTCTTCGGGGCCGTACGCGCTCGACGAGAGTCCGTCGGCCCCCAGCCCGACCCAGGCCAGCAGGGCGATGAGCGACAACTTGTGAAACGCGTGGGGGTCTTTGACGTCTTTGGGAGCACCAAAAATCAGTCGACGCAAACGTAGTGGCACAGCCGTCCTCCTCAGGGGTAGCAAACAAGGGCGACGGCTTCGCGCCGGATCGTCCTTCCAACGTCTACGGAGTTAGCTGGCGGGCTCGGGCTGGAAAGTTGCCCTCGTTCGGCTCGGTCATGTGACTCTGCCGACCTTACGCCCCGGGGTGAAAGTGGGTCCTCCGTCGGCTCAAGATGCAGCCGTTCGACGCCTTCGCTTTACCAGGAGAGCGTTTGTCGAACAACGGCCGCTGCGCGCGGACGTCTAGAATCGGCCGGATTTCGAGGCATCTTGATCATTTCTTGATGCTCACAGGCATCGTCTTAATAAAATCTTGACGTGTGCAACCATCGCCGCCGGTGCGCTCAAAGGACGCGCCGTCGGCGGAGGTGCTCGTGAAGCTGAGGAGCGGTATCGACGTCGGGATCGATGCGCTCGGCGGTCCACCCGATCTTTCGTGCCGCCTCGACGTTGGCCGGCAGGTCGTCGAAAAAAAGGATCTCGTCTCCGCCGTAGCCACTCGCGCGTTCGAAAGCGCGGTAGATGGCTTCGTCGGGTTTCGCCAGACCTAGAAGGTGCGACGCGTAGTGCGAGCGCAGCCGAACGATGCCCGGGTAGCGGGGTTCACCCGCGAGCGGCCCTGTGCCGTCGTGGTGCAGCATGCGCGTCCAGTGGGCGTGATTGGTATTCGAGAGGCACGCGGTGTGGAGACCGGCCTCGTGGAGCCCGTCGATCACGGCGACCACGCCGGGGTACTCTTCGACCAACCAGGCGTGGTGGATCGTCTTGAGCTCTTCGGCTGTGTAAACGCCCCCGAGCGCCGCGGCGCTTCGCGTCGCCCATTCGTCTTCGGACATTCGTCCGAGCGCGTAGAGCTCCATGAGCTCGTGACGCGCCATCTGGGCTCGGTGGCTTGCCACGTCACCGCGAACCTCGAACCCTGCCGCGGAGCAGACCTCGGTCCAAGTGCGGCCGATGCGGACGAGCACCCCT
>DASWDH010000260.1:0-4753 GCA_036395495.1 Polyangiaceae bacterium | reverse complement strand
CCTGCACGATCCATTGTGGCGCAAAGGCCCGATCGGTCATGTCACCGTGGGCGCATCGGAAGTGTCGGGCGGAACGGTAGCCAACGCCGACCGCGTGGTCGCCGGGCTGCGGGCCGGCTTTCGCGCCTGTTACAACCGCGCCATCGGTATCAGCCCCGCACAAAAGGGAAGCCTTCGCATCGTGGCCCGCCTCAACGAGCAGGGAGCCGTCACCCAAGCGAGGGCCGAGGGCGGACGTGGGCTGGCTCCGGAGACGATCGATTGCATCGTCCGCCGCGTCCAGTCGGCCTCGTTCAGCGCACCCGAAGGCTCGAACGTCGTGGTTGCGATCCCGTTGACGCTCGAGCTCGCCGAAGAGGAATGACCGAAACTATTCGGCTTGCTTGACTCCGGCCACCATGCCGAGGAGCGTCTTTTTGGCGTCGCCGAGCACCATCATCGTGTTCGGTTGGAAAAAGAGCTCGTTCTCGATGCCCGAGAAGCCGGGATTGAGGCTGCGCTTCAGCACCAGGACCGAGCGCGCTTGCTCGACGTTGAAAACCGGCATTCCGAAGATGGGGCTCTTCGGATTCTTCTTGGCGGCGGGATTGACGACGTCGTTCGCGCCGACCACCAGCACCGCGTCGGTGCGGGCGAATTCGTCGTTGATCTCGTCGATGTCGAAGAGCTGATCGTAGGGGACGTTGGCCTCGGCGAGCAGCACGTTCATGTGGCCGGGCATACGACCGGCTACCGGATGGATGGCGTACTTGACGGTCGTACCCTTGGACTCGAGCACCGACTGCAGATCGCGGACGGCATGCTGCGCTTGCGAAACGGCCATCCCGTAGCCCGGAATGACGATCACCGACTGCGCGGCCTGCAGAACGCCGACAGCGTCTTCCATCGTCGCTTGGTTGACGCTCGCGCCGGGCGGGAGGACGGCAGCCGCGTCCCCGCTCGAATCGCCGGTACCGAAAGCGCCGAACAACACGTTGGCAAACGAGCGATTCATCGCCTTGCTCATCATCATCGAAAGCAAGAAGCCCGAAGTACCGTCGAGGGCGCCGGCGATGATGAGAACGTTGTTGGCCAGGGCGAAGCCCGTCGCGGCCGACGCGAGGCCGGCATAGGAATTGAGCAGCGAGATCACCACCGGCATGTCGGCTCCCCCGATGGGGAGCACGGCCAAGATGCCGAGCAGAAAGCCCGTGGTGCACATCGCATAAAAGAGCTCCTGCCGGCTGGGGTCGATGACGAAGAACACGAGCATCACCAGCGAGCCGAAGAACATCCCGATGTTCAAGAAGTTCTGCCCCTTGTAGGTGAGCGGCGCTCCGCTGATGAACCCCTGCAGCTTTCCGAATGCCATCAAGCTGCCGGTGAACGTCAGAAAACCGAGAAACACCTCCAGACCGAGCGCCGTTCGCGTGACGATCGAGAGGTGAGTGCCATGGGTATAGAACTCCGATACGCCGACCAGCGCCGCAGCGAGACCGCCGAACGAGTGCGAGAACGCGATTCGTTCGGGCATCTTGGTCATCGGGATCCAGATTGAGATCCCCGCTCCGATGAGCGATCCGATGACGAGCCCCGGGATGATCCAGGTGTAGGTGACGATCTCGTGGTGGAAGAGCGTGGCGGCCACCGCCACCGTCATCCCGATAGCGCCGATGCCGATACCTCGGCGCGCGTGCTTCGGCGAGCTCAGGCCTTGCAGTGCGAGGACGAAGCAAACCGACGCAATGAGATAACTGAAGTTGAGAAGCGATGCGCTCATCGGCGCTGTCCAACCTTCTTGCGGAACATGCGCAGCATCCGATCGGTGATGAGAAAACCGCCGACCGTGTTGATGGTGGCGCACACGACCGCGATGGCGCCGAGAATGGTGCTCACCTGGTTGAAATTCCCGCCCGCCGCAACGAGCGAACCAACGAGGGAGATGCCGGAGATGGCATTGGTGCCGGCCATCAACGGCGTGTGCAGCAAGTGGGGAACTTTGGAGATGACGTGGTGCCCGAGGAAGCCAGCGAGCACGAAGATGTAGAGAGCAAAAAGGAGTTCTTGCGGCATTCAGGCGGCTCCCTTGGCCGTAACGAGTTCGTTGACCCTCGGGTGCACGACGTTGCCTCCGTGCGTGATCACGCACCCTTGGGTGATCTCTTCGGCGAGATCGATCTTGAGAGCACCGTCGCCGAGCAGGTGAACGACGAGTTTTTCCATATTGCGCGAGTACATTTGGCTTGCGTCGATGGCCACCTTGGATTGCAGGTTGGTCGTGCCGATGATCGTGACCCCGTTCTCCACCACGGTTTGCCCGGGCCGGCAGAGCTCGCAGTTGCCCCCCTGCTCGGCAGCGAGATCGACGATGACCGTTCCGGGCCGCATGCCCCGGACCATGTCCGCCGTGATGAGGATGGGCGCTCGCCGGCCGGGCACCAGGGCCGTCGTGATGCAGGCGTCCGATTTGGCGACGTGCTTCTTGATCGCGTCGGCCTGCTTCTGCTTTTCCTCGTCGGTGATTTCTCTCGCGTAGCCACCCTGGGCTTGCGCGTCCTGCATGCCCTCGACCTCGACGAACTTCGCGCCGAGGCTCTGCACCTGCTCCTTGACGGCTCTTCGGACGTCGAACGCCTCGACCACCGCTCCGAGGCGCCGCGCCGTCGCGATGGCTTGAAGCCCCGCCACGCCGGCGCCGAGCACCAACACCTTGGCAGGGGCGATCGTCCCGGCCGCCGTCATCAGCATGGGGAAGAATTTGGGCAGCGCCGCGGCGGCGAGCAGCACCGCGTGGTAGCCGGCGGCGGTCGTTTGCGAGCTCAACACGTCCATCGTCTGCGCGAGCGTGGTGCGCGGAATCATGTCCGCCGAAATGGCGGTTACCCGGCGGGCGGCGAGCGCACGAACGAGCGCGACGTTGCTGAGCGGATAAAGGAGGCTGATGAGCGCCGACCCCTCGCGTAGCTTGCCGATTTGTGCAGGCGTCGGCGGATGGATCTGGAGGACGACGTCCGCTTTTGCGAACAGCGCGTCGGCCGTCGGCTCGACGGTGGCGCCCGCGGCGCGGTAGTCGTCGTCTCGGATGTAGGAGCGCTCGCCGGCGTGGGATTCCACGCTGATGTCGACCTTCTTGGCGACCAGACGTTTGATGGTCTCGGGCACGATGGCCACCCGCGTCTCGCCCGGGGTGTTCTCTTTGGGTACCGCGAGTCTCATGGAACCTTTCGCGGCGGTCGGACGCTGCGATCGCGCCGGGAGCGACGCGTCGCTCCGCCGCGCTCGGACCCGTACCAGACACCCGACCTATCTCACAAGCGTTTTCCGCCGCCGCGGCGACACCGGCACAAATGCTCGAATTATCGAGTGAACCCGGCCCGAAACCTCTCGATGAGACGTTCGCAAGCGGTATAGGGATCCGTCTCTCGCCTCGAGACCTGATCGGAGAGCGCGGCAACCTCGTCGGAAAGCGACCGCAGCACCTCCCTCGCCAGCACGTCGCGCAGCATTCCGGTCAGCTCCAGGCGCAACCGCTCGAGCTGGCGCGCCTTGCCAGCGGCGGTCTCCAACCAGCCGCGATGCTGGTCGAGTTTGCCCAAGAGGTCCACGACGCCCTGGTTGGTCGTCGCGACGCATTTCTGGATCGGAGGAATCCACTTGCCGAAGGCGTGGCGGGCCGTGGCATCGGCGATGTCGAGCCGCGCTCGGCCGTGCCCGAGAGAGTGCGAACCTCCGAATACGGTCTCGCCGCCGAGAGCGATCATGAGCTCGAGGTCGCGCACGGTGGCATCGGCCCCCTCCCTGTCGGCCTTGTTGACGGCGAATACGTCGGCGCACTCCAGGATCCCAGCCTTGATGGCTTGCACATCGTCGCCCATGCCGGGGGTCATCACCACCAGCGTCGTGTGCGCCACGCGTACGATCTCGAGCTCGTCTTGACCGACTCCGACGGTTTCCACGAGCACGACGTCGGCTCCCCACGCGTCGAGCACGCGCACCACGTCTCGCGCCGAGCGGGAAAGACCGCCGAGCGCGCCACGCGTCGCGAGCGATCGGATGAAAACGTTCGGATCGCCTGAGTGGCGCTGCATGCGGATACGGTCACCGAGGATGGCTCCGCCCGAAAAGGGACTGGTGGGATCGACGGCCACCACGGCCACCTTGTGGCTGCGCGCCCGCAGCGCTTCGATCAGCCGATCGACGAGCGTGCTCTTGCCCGAGCCCGGGTTTCCGGTGACGCCCACCATCCATGCGCGACCGGTGTGCGGGAAGAGCTCCTTCAGCAGATCCACGTAGCCGGGAAGCTCGTCATCGACGGCGCGGCAAGCCCGCGCGGCCGCGCGGACGCTGCCAGCGACTATCTCGGGAACCAGCTCGACCATGTCGCCCGTCTAACATCCCGCCACACACAGGGGGGGCATGTCAAAGACCGGCCGCGATCACTCGTTCGATGGTGCGGGTGGACATCGTGCCCGCAATAACGTCAGGCTCGCGCAGCAGGCGCTTGTGCAGTGCAATGTTGGTCCGGATGCCGCCCACGATGAACTCATCGAGTGCGCGATCCATGCGTCGAAGAGCCTCCTCGCGGGTGGCACCATGGACGATCACCTTGGCGATGAGCGAATCGTAATGGGAAGGAACACGCCATCCGCCGTACACGCCCGAATCGACGCGAACGCCACTTCCACCGGGCGGGTAGTACTCGGTGATGGCACCCGGCGACGGGGCAAAGGTCACCGGATCTTCGGCATTGATGCGGCACTCGATGGCGTGGCCC
>DASWDH010000259.1:0-15236 GCA_036395495.1 Polyangiaceae bacterium | reverse complement strand
CGCGACGCACTCGTGGAGCTCGGGTGCGACCTTTTGCAGGGCTATCTGTTCGCCAAGCCGGGTGTTGCGTTCCCCCCCTTTACGTGGGGATGAGTTCCGCCGCTCGAGTGTTGAAAAACTGTGTAGGATGAGCACTCGCTGGCAGCGCCGCGGCGCCGCATCCGCTAAGTAGAAGCAGCGCAGCATCTTCCGCGAGCTCCCCCATGAAAGCTGCAAAAGCTTGGATCATCGGAGGCGTCGTCGTGCTCGCCATCGCGATCGGCATTTTTGCTTGGGCTCGGGCCGGCAAGCGCCAGCCGCCCAGATACGAGACGGTCAACGTCGATCAGGGTCGGATCGTCGCCCGCGTGACCGCCACCGGGACCGTTTCTGCGCTGGTCACCGTCCAGGTAGGAAGCCAGGTGTCCGGGCGCATCGCGCAGATCTTGGTCGACTTCAACTCTCAAGTGAAGAAGGGCGATGTCATTGCCAAGATCGACCCCGAGCTCTTCAAGGCGGCCGTCGAACAAGCCAAGGCCAATTATGCCGCCGCCAAGGGCAACCTCGAAAAGGCAAAAGCGCAGGCGCTCGATGCTCAGCGGCAATACGACCGCGCCAAGGCCCTCTCCGAGCGTGACCTCATCGCGACCGCCGACCGCGATACGGCCGAATCGACGGCCGCTGCGGCCCGCGCGCAAGTGTCAGCCTCGCAGGGCGCCGTCGAGCAAGCGTCCGCCTCCTTGCATCAGGCCCAAGTCAACCTCGACTATGCCATCATCAAATCACCGATCGACGGCGTCGTGATCTCGCGCACCATCGACGTAGGGCAAACGGTGGCGGCGTCGCTGCAAGCGCCCACCCTCTTCACGATTGCCGAGGATCTGAGCAAGATGCAGGTGGACACCAGCGTCGCCGAAGCCGATGTGGGCAAGCTGAAGCCGGACATGGCGGCTACCTTCGTCGTCGACGCCTTTCCGCAGGAGCGATTCCGCGGCAAGGTGCGCCAGATCCGCAACGCCGCGCAAACCGTGCAAAACGTGGTGACCTACGATGCGGTGATCGACGTCGACAATCCGGATCTCAAGTTGAAGCCGGGGATGACGGCGAACGTCACCTTCATTTACGCAGAGAAGACCGACGTGGTGCGGGTGCCCAACGCCGCTCTCAGGTTCCGGCCCCCGGCCGAGCTCACCCGTGCGAGCGCGTCGGCGAGCGGCGAGCCCGCACCGGCGAGCTCCGATCGGCCGCGCGGGCAGCGGGGCGGCGGAGCCCGATCGGCGCTGCGGGAAGAATCGGAGTTTCGCACGGTATGGGTGCTCGACGGACTGGAACCGCACCCGGTTCGGATTCGTGTCGGCATTTCCGACGGCTCGCTCACCGAGGTCACCGAAGGCGACGTGCGTCCAGGCATGGCGCTGGTAACCGAGTTGGTGGGCGACGCCGAGAAAGCACCGACCACCGCGCCGCCGGGTGGAGCGCCCCCTGGCGGCGGCCTCCGCCGGGTGTTCTGAGGCGCCGCATGGAGGAACGGCCCACGCTGCTCCAGCTCGTCGACGTCAAGAAGAAGTATCACCTCGGCGACGTCGACGTGCCGGTCCTTCACGGCGTGTCGTTCACCGTCGAGCGCGGCGATTCGGTGGCCATCATGGGTTCCTCTGGTTCGGGCAAGTCGACCCTGATGAACATTCTCGGTTGTCTCGATCGCCCGACCTCGGGCGAGTACCTGCTCGACGGACGGGACGTCTCCCGGCTGAGCCGCGGGCAGCTCGCCGACGTACGCAACCGGACCATCGGGTTCGTCTTTCAGAATTTCAATTTGTTGTCCCGCACCAGCGCGCTCGAGAACGTCGAGCTGCCGCTCATCTATGCGGGTGTCAGCACCAAAGAGCGCGTCGCCCGAGCGAAGCAGGCGCTGGACCACGTCGGCCTCGCCGACAGGCTCGATCACCACCCAAGCCAACTTTCGGGTGGACAGCAGCAGCGCGTGGCGATCGCTCGGGCGCTCGTCTCCAGTCCCAAGCTCATCTTGGCCGACGAGCCTACCGGTAACCTCGATTCCCGTACCAGCATGGATATCATGGCCCTCTTTCAGGAGCTCGGCCGATCCGGAATCACGATCGTGCTCGTCACCCACGAGCAGGACATTGCCGGTTACGCCAAGCGCGTGGTCGTGCTCAAGGATGGCCTCATCATGTCCGATCGACGTCAGGAGCCGGTGCCGGCGGTCGCGAGCGCACCCCCCGCGCAGCTGGAGGCGGCGTCGCCATGAACCCGCTCCTCACGTTGCGCATCGCCCTTCGTGCGCTGCTGCGCAACAAGATGCGCTCGTTCTTGACGACGCTCGGAATCATCATCGGCGTCGCCGCGGTGATTGCCATGGTCGCGATCGGCGAGGGGGCCAAGGCCCAGGTCGAAAAAGCATTTGCGGCGATGGGCACGAGCTTGCTCATCGTCATGCCGGGGACGAGCACGTCGGGCGGGGCACGCGGCGGCTTCGGGTCGCAGCCGACCCTCACCTGGGACGACCTTCGAGCCATTCAAGCCGAGGTCCCCTCGGTGCGCAGCGCGGCGCCGGTCCTGCGGTCGAGCGGCCAGATCGTGAGCGAAGACCAGAATTGGACCACCCAGGTGCAGGGGACGACTCCGGACTACTTCGACATTCGCAGCTGGCGCGTGCAGAGCGGAACGAATTTGACCGAGTCCGACGTCGAGGGGGGAACGAAGGTCATCGTGCTCGGTCAAACGGTGGCCAAGAAGCTGTTCGGCCCGAGCGCCGATCCCGTGGGACAAGTGGTTCGAATCAAGAACACGCCGTTTCAAGTGATCGGGGTGCTGCAGGGCAAGGGGCAATCGCCCACCGGCCAAGACTACGACGACGGCGCCTTCGTGCCGGTCACCACGTTCCAGGCGAAGATCCAGGGGGGCCTGCAAAAGTTCCTGTCCGGCACGATCTTCGTCAGCGCCCTTTCCGCTGAAGAGACGGCGCGTGCCCAGACCGCCATTACCAATCTGCTGCGCGACCGCCACAACATCCGCCGGGGCACGGACGACGACTTTTCGATCCGAAACCTCACCGAGATCGCCGGCGCCCAGCAAGAAGGAACCGAGACCCTCACCACGCTGCTCGCGAGCATCGCCCTGGTATCGCTGTTGGTCGGAGGTATTGGAATCATGAACATCATGCTGGTCAGCGTAACCGAGCGCACGCGCGAAATAGGCGTGCGCATGGCGGTGGGGGCAAAGCCTCACCACATCATGGCGCAGTTCTTGGTCGAGGCGCTCGCGCTGTCGGTCATGGGAGGATTGATCGGGGTGGGGATCGGCATCGCCGCGGGCGCCCGTATCGCGGCGCGCTTCGGCTGGCCGATCTTGGTGCGTCCCGATATCGTGTTCATTTCGGTCGCCTTCAGCGCCCTGGTCGGCATCGGTTTCGGTCTGTATCCGGCGCGCAAAGCCTCGCGTCTGGACCCTATCGAGGCGCTCAGGTACGAGTGATGAGCGGTGTAGCCATCATGCTGTCGGCGGTGATGCTCCAGGCCGCGCCTCCACCCTCCGCGCCCGCTTCGCGGGTGCTTACCCTCGAGCAGGCCACGGCCACGGCGATCGCCAACCAGCCGCAGCTGCGCCAGGCCCATGCCCAGACCGAGGCCTCGCTCGCACGCGCCGACGAGGGGCGTGCACCGCTGTTTCCGCAGGTTGCCGCCTCGGCGACCTATCAGCGCGCGACGGCCAACTTCGCCCCCCGCCCGGGATCGGTTCCTACCTCGCAGATATCGAGCGCGAGCCAGCGGTCGAGCTTCGACACCTTCGATTACTGGAACTTCGGGATATCGGCCAATCAGCTCATCTACGATTTCGGACAGACCACCGGGCGCTGGCGCGCGGCGCAAGCGAATGCGGAGGGCCAGCAGCAAACCGAGCGAAGCACGCGCCTTAGCACCTTGCTCAACGTGCGGACGGCTTACTTTCAGGCGCGGGCTCAGAAAGCCATGATGCAGGTGGCCCGCGAGACGTTGGCCAATCAAGACCGCCATCTCGAGCAGATCAAGGGTTTCGTCGAGCTCGGGGCGCGGCCGGCGATCGACCTCGCGCAGGCGCGCACGGACGTGGCGAACGCGAAGGTGCAGCTCATCAACGCGGAAAACGCCTACGCGACGGCCAAAGCCCAATTGAACCAAGCGATGGGCGCGCCGCAGACGACCGACTACGAAGTGGCCGACGACGCGCTGCCGGCGCTCGCCGAGGAGGATCAGGGCATCGAGCCGCTCGTGCAGTCCGCGATCGGGGCGCGCCCCGAGCTCGTCGCCTTGTCGAAGCAGGTGCAGGCCCAGGAGCAGCTGGTCCGCTCGGCACGCGCGAACTACGGGCCGACGCTAGGGGCCTCGACGGCATTCACCGAAGCGGGCCGGCAGCTCAACGATCTCAGGTGGAACTGGAATGCTTCCATCACGCTGAGTTGGCCGCTTTTCCAGGGGATGCTCGTTCCCGCGCAGGTGCGAGAGGCAGAAGCCAATCTCAGCGCGACCAAGGCCCAGCGCCAGGCCATCGAGCAACAACTGCGGCTCGAAGTGGAGCAAGCGCGGATCGCGGTTCGAGGCGCCAAAGCGAGTATCGCAGCCGTCGACGAGGCGCTCACCAATTCGCGCCAGCGACTGCGGCTCGCCGAGGGACGTTATCAAACAGGTGCCGGCAGTGTCATAGAGCTTGCCGACGCGCAGGTCGCCGCCGCGAATGCCGCCACCCAGCGCGTCGCCGCCGATTACAACCTCGCCTCCGCGCGCGCCCAGCTCATGAAGGCCCTCGGCCGCGAATAACGCTCGTGCTCAATCCCCTCGCCACCGTTGTGCCCTTCGAATGCTCGTGCGTTCCTCAAAAGGCGACTTGTGCCCTGGAATGTGACGAGCTTTACCAATCGTTTTATGCTGGCACCGGGCAGTGCAACGAGGTCACCGACTCGAGCGGCTCGCCGGAGGTCCTCTGTGGCTGTGCAGTCGTCTATTTGAGATAGCGGGCCTGCTGGATGGGTGTGCCTCTTTCGAGTGACACCCGAGGTATGTATACGTATCTCAGAAAGAGCGCGAGAAAGCACTCGTCGGCTGGGTCCCGAAATGTCAGCCGTTCGTCGTTGGGCTAGGAGCCGCTCCACCTGCAGGCTGCCGGCGATTTGCTTTGGGCGGCGCTTCGACGAGAAGAAGCGCCCCCAGCGCCCCGAGTACCGCGAGGGCGGCGCATGTGATCATCACCGCCCGAAAGCCGGCGACGTAGGCGCGCCCGAAAGCATCACGAACGGCTTCGCGAAATGGAGCGTTGATCGCGCCGAAGTCGGCGCCGCCCAGCTTGCCACGCTCTGCGTCGACGATCGCGGCCGTTGGCCGGGAGAGAGAGAGCACCGAAAGGACCCGGTCGAGCACGGCGTCGAAACGCGCTCGCAGAACGACGCCGAGCGCCGCAATGGCAAGGAGCCCGGCGGCGCGGGCGACCGCGTTGTTGATGCCAGAAGCGACCCCCGCGTGGTCGGGATTGACCGAACCCATGACCGCCGTCGTGAGCGGTGCGACGGTGATGCCCATGCCCACGCCCATCATGATGATTCCGGGTAGAAAACTGCGAACGTAGTTCTCGCCGGTGCCGAGAATCGCGAGAAGAGCGAACCCACCTGCCGCGACCACCGGTCCCAGCACGAGAGGCACGCGCGCACCCACGCGACCGGCGAATCCTCCCGCCCAGCGGCTCATCACGGAGATGAGAACGACGAACGGCAGCAGCGCTGCTCCAGCCGCGGCGGGCGAGTAGCGTTGCACCTGGATCAAATTGAACGGGAGAAAAAAGAGTCCTCCACCGAGCGCCGCATAGAGGAGAAGGGTGAGGAGGTTGGCTCCCGAAAACGTTCGTGACCGAAACACCGAGAGAGGCATCATGGGCGACCGGCTTCGCGCCTCGACAACGACGAACAGCACGAGCGTCAGGGAGCCCCCAATGAGCAGCGAAAGAATGCGCGGATTTCCCAGACCCCCGCCAGAACCGGAGTCGATCAGCGCGTACACCACCAGACCGAGCCCCATCGTTGCCAGGAACGCGCCTAGCGCGTCCACTTTACCTTTCGCCGTCTCGTCCCGCGTTTCGGCCACACGGAGCTGGGCGAGCGCGACGACCGCAATCGCGATCGGCACGTTGAACAGGAACAGCCACCGCCAGGAAGCGTGGGTGACCACCCAACCTCCGGCAACCGGACCGATCGCCGTGGTGACCGCGCTGACGGCGGACCAGGTACCGATCGCGACGCCGCGCGCGTCTCGGTCGGGGTAGGCGGCACTGATGAGCGCGAGACTTCCGGGTACGAGCAACGCCGCGCCGAAACCTTGCAGGCTGCGGGCGACGATGAGGGTCATCGCGCTCGGCGCGATCCCGCACCCGATCGAAGCCGCTGCGAAGATCACGACCCCGGTGACGAACACGCGCCGCCGGCCGAACTTGTCGCCGAGCGCGCCGCCGACCAGTACGAGCGACGCAAGAAAAAGCGCGTACGCTTCGATGATCCATTGTACGAGATCGACCTCGACGTCGAGATCACGTTGCATCACCGGCAAGGCGACGTTGACGACGGTGCTGTCGATGAACGCCATGCTCGAGCCGAGCGATGCGACGACGAGCGACCAACGGGCGGCACGTTCGGAGCGCATTCGTCTATCGGACGGATAACACGACCAGGGCGGCGAGCAGCGACTCCTTTTGATCCTTGGCCCACGGCCTGCCTGCGGTACGTCCAATCGCCGCCAGACGCTGCGGCACTTCGGCGGGCGACACTAATAAGATTTCGCCGGCCCGCAAGGGCAGCTCTCGGGCACGAACTTCGGTGACCGGTATCTTCACTGCTTCGCATGCGCGGCGGATCGCTCGCCGAAACAATTCCCCTTCCGCCGCATGGATGCGCGAGTGGCTCTTCAGACTCTGAATAAGTACGAGCGATGCGCCGTGGACAACGCATCGCCCGCCACCCGCGTGGCGCTCACCGAGAACGCTGCCCAGCTGCGAAATTCTTGGCAGAATGCCGCCACGAATGCCGCTGCCAAACCTGGTCTCGCCCGAGGCTGTCAGCGTGCGCTGGAAACTGCCAAACACTCGATGGCCGAGTTACGGCTGCACCTGGTGAACACGCATCGCCGACCGCAAAGGCGAGTGCGGGTAGAAGGATTAGTGTTTGCGGCCGCGGGAGGTGGGCTCGCCGGGCAGCGGCGGGGGAACGGTCTTGCCGGTGGTTCGCTTCATGGAGGCCGGCAAGCCGGGCAACGTCGCTTTCGGACCGCGCATCACGCCGGGACCGCTGTCGGATTCGCCGCCGTTCGGGCCGAAAAGGTCGTCCTCGGGTCGGTGGAAAACGTGCGTCACCTCGCCCGCATCGGGCTGCGATTGATTGTTGGAGACGATGACGACGTCGAGATCGTCGACCGGCTCGCCCGCCGGAACATTCACCGCATCTTCTAGCCAATCACCCTCGTCGGGACGCGAAGGAGCCTCGAGCTCTTTCAGAAGCGCATCGTCCGGCGGCGAGAGTTCCACGCCTTCTTTGGGAGGGAGGTCGCGGTTGTCGCGATCGCGGCTCTCGCGGTTGCTCCGTAGTCCCTCCGACCACGAGGGCGTGCCCGACTGACGTTTGCCCTCGGGACGAGGCGACCCGCGACCCTCGTACTCGTCTTCGTCGGCTTTGAACCGCTCCTTGACGAGACCGTTCTTCTGCGCGAACGCATCGATCGCGGAGAGCAGAACGGCGTTCGACGTCTTGGCAACGAGCGTTGACCAACCAAGCGCCGTCAAGAGACCCATCGGCGACCCGTCACCCGACTCGTGAATCTTCTTGATCCAGTCGGCGAGCTCGGTCTTGCTCATCCCTTCCACCAACACGTCGGTGCCGTGGAGCTTGCCGCCGCCGCTCTCGAGCACGTCGAAGAACCAGCGCGCATCGAAAAGGGTGAGCTCGTAGCCGGTCTCCAGCGCACGCTGAATCGAATATTTGGTGTGCTTGCCACCGCGCCAAAACTTCCACCAATCGGCCAGCTCGCCCCAGCTGATCACGACGTCGGCGCTGAGACCGTCCTCGAACGCCTGATCGTCGATGTCACCCGCGACGAACGCGTCGTGGACGACCGAGCGAACACGCGCGTCGTCGTCGCGCATCGCGGCCTTGCGCCCGCGAATGCCCCACGACGCCACGATCGGTCCGCGGATTTCCCGCGGAAGGAACTTCATCAGGCGATCGCGCGCAGCAGCTTCATCGTAGGGAAAGAAGTGCTCGCGAAAATCTCGCTCGGAGCGAATTCTCCCTTCCGGGGTTCGGCGGTCTTTTTCGAGCGCCAGGCAAAACTTCGTCACTGACGCGTTCAGATCGTTGGTCGGAGTCTGTTGGTCGTCCACGCTAGCACCTCAGGAGGTCAGGACTGAGAGTCTCGCAGACCTTGCAAACTAGAGCAACGGTGCCGTGATACGTTCGCCTTACCCACATGCGCTCAAGCGCTACCTGAAGTGGAGGTACGGCAGTCGTGCGGCGACGGCCCCAATCTCGTCCCTGGCTTCCACGAGCTGACCGATGGGATCCCACATTCCATTGAGGAGCGCGTCGCGAGCGCTCGGTTTGATGCGCAGCGGCAAACGCAAGTCGACCCCTGCGCACACCACCTGCTCGAGTAGGTCGACGGTGACAAGGGTCGTGGGATGCTCCTCGACGCGCGCGACCAGCCGGTCGAGCTCCGCGCGGGAAACGGACACGCAGGGCATTCCGAGAGCCGTGGAATTTCCGAAGAAAATCTCGGCAAAGCTCTCGGCGACGATGGCTTTGAAACCGTATTTGGCGATCGATTGGGGTGCGTGTTCGCGCGATGAGCCGCACCCGAAATTGCGTCCGGCCAGGAGAATGGTCGCCCCCGCGTAACGCGAATCGTTCAACGGGTGGTCGGTTTGGGTGCCGTCGGGACCGAAGCGAACATCCTTGAACAGGTGTTCTCCCAAGCCCTCGAACGTGACGCATTTGAGGAATCGCGCGGGGATGATGCGATCGGTGTCGATGTCTTCGCCGGGCACGTGAACCGCGCGTCCCGCTATTTTCTGAATCTTGGCGAGTGCCATGGGTCATTCCTCCGCAAAGCGTCAAAATCCGAACACGTCTCTCGCGTCCGCCACTGCGCCGCGAACGGCCGCGGCGGCGACCATGACCGGGCTCATCAGGATGGTGCGCCCGGTCGGGCTCCCCTGCCGGCCCTTGAAGTTGCGATTGGACGATGAAGCGCAAAGCTCGTCGCCGATGAGTTTGTCGGGGTTCATGGCCAAGCACATCGAGCAACCGGGCTCTCGCCACTCGAAGCCGGCATCGCGAAAGACGCGATCGATGCCCTCCGCTTCTGCGGCTCTCGCTACATCCATCGAGCCGGGCACCGCCAGGGCACGAACGGTCGGCGCCACCTTCCGGCCTCGCAGATAGCGCGCCACTTCGCGAAAGTCGGACAGCCGGCCGTTGGTGCAGCTTCCGATGAAAGCCACGTTGATGGGCGTCCCTTCGATGGGTTTGCCGCCGGCGAGCTGCATGTAGGCGAGCGCCTCTTCGATGAGCGAGCGCTCGGCATCGCTGGTCCCTTGCTCGGGCGCGGGCACCAGCTCTTTGACCGAGATGGCCTGCCCGGGGTTGATGCCCCAAGTAACCGTCGGCGCGATCTCGCTCGCGTCGAGTCGAACGACATCGTCGTAGCGGGCGTCGGGATCGGACGCGATCGACTTCCAGTAGGCAACGGCGTCATCCCACGCCTCGTCCTTCGGCGCAAAGGGGCGGCCGCGCATGTACGCGAAGGTTTTCTCATCCGGATTCACGTATCCGACGCGCGCTCCTCCTTCGATGGACATGTTGCAAAGGGTCATACGCTCCTCCATCTCGAGCGCTTCGATGGCCGGCCCTGCGTATTCATACGCGTAGCCGGTGCCGCCGAACACGCCGAGCGTGCGGATGACGTGCAGGATGATGTCCTTCGCGTAAACGCCGGGACCGAGCTTACCGCTGACCTCGATCCGGCGAACTTTGAGGCGCGCCAAGGAAAGACACTGCGTCGCGAGCACGTCGCGTACCTGCGTCGTTCCGATGCCCAAGGCAATGGCGCCGAACGCGCCGTGCGTCGAGGTGTGCGAGTCGCCGCACGCAACGGTGATGCCGGGCTGGGTGAGGCCGAGCTCGGGGCCGATGATGTGCACGATCCCTTGCCGGCCGGACTCGACGTCGAAAAACGTGATGCCGAACTCCTGACACGCTTGCTTCAGCGCCTTCACCATCTCCTCGGCGAGCGAGTCCTGGAAGGGGCGCTTGCGGTCGTCGGTCGGGATGATGTGGTCGACCGTGGCGAACGTCCGCTCCGCCATGAAGACGGTGAGTCCGAGGTCGCGGAGCATGCCGAACGCTTGCGGGCTCGTCACTTCGTGGATGAGGTGCAGACCGATGAAGAGCTGGGTCTCGCCTCCGGGCAGGCTGCGCACGGTGTGCAGATCCCAGACTTTGTCGAACAGATTTTTGCCCATGGCTGGTGTCAGTCTGCTCGGCCGATCGATTAAGTCCAGTGAAAGTTTATTCGTCATATATTAAGTATGACTTCATGATTGATCCGACGCTCGTACCCGCCCTCCAGGACGTTCTCATGGTCGCCCGCGCCGGTTCGGTGGGAGCGGCTTCCCGACAGTTGCACAAGACATCCTCGGCGGTCAGTCAGCAAATTCGTCGCGTCGAGCGCCACTTCGGCGTCGAGCTTTTCGAGCGCGCCGGCCGCGGCGTGCGTCTCAGCCGCAGCGGCGAGACCGCGCTGCCCGCCATCAATCGACTGTTCGACGAAGCCGAAGCGCTCTTCGGCTACCTCGCCGAGCTCTCGGGTCGTTCGGTCGCGACGTTGCGGGTAGCGGCCAGCGACTACCTCGGCAAAAGCGTGCTCTTGCCAGTGATCCGCGAGCTCTTCAGCCATCGAGCACCGCTTCGCTTCGAGATCACGACCATGCATTCGCTCGACGCCCCCCGCTCGGTCGAGCGCGGCGAGGTCGATTTCGCGCTGGTGACCACGCTGGAGACGAAGGAGGGCCTTCACGAAAAGAGGCTCTTCACGCAGCCGTTTCTGTGGGTCGGCCCGCGCGTGCGCGGCCACAAGAAACCTCTTCGCGAACGGCTGCGGAGCGAGCCGGTCTTGCGCCTCGCCGCCGGAAGTCAGGGCCGCCGTCTTCTCGATGGTTTTCTCGACGAGCAGCGCATCGAGCCGGCGTCCACGATCGACGTCGGCAATGTATCGCTGCTCTTGTCGTACGCATCGGGGGGGCTCGGCGTGGGGCTTGCCCCCGCGCTGGCGCTGTCCGACGTTTCGCGCGCACGCCTCGCCGTGGAGCTCGCCGCCGTCCCCGCGCTGCCAGTCAAGCTCGTATGCCGCAAGAATTTTCCCCTCACACTTTTCACCGAGCGCTTCTTGGAACGGGTGGTTGCGGCGGGTCGCGAGGCGGCCAGGCGCATGGCGGAATGGAAGCCGTAACCAAGCCGAGCCTGCGTTGCGATCTCGCAACGCGATCACACGAGCGTGAGGTGGCTGGCCATGGCATCGTCGGCTACCATCCATCGCTCTTCCATGAAGAAGATCCTTCGCATCCTCGTTGCTGCGGCGTGCCTCACGGTGGCATGCAGCGGAGAGATACAACCGGTGGGCTCGACACGCTCGCCGGGGAGCGGAAGCTCGAGCACGACAGGTGGAAGCACCGGCGGTTCGAGTGGTGGTCCCGCGCAGCTGTGCGTCGACACCATCAATCAATATCGGTCGACGCTCGGGCTCGGGCCCTACACGCGCTGGGTCGAGCAAGAGGCATGCGCCGACGCTCAGGCGGCGAGTGATTCCTTCAGTGGCGACGCGCACGGCGCCTTCGGGCAATGCACCGAAAACGCGCAAAATGAGTGCCCTGGTTGGGACGGCCCACCGGAAAGCATGATCACCGACTGCCTTCAGTCGATGTGGAACGAGGGCCCGGGAGCCGATTTCGGCTCGCACGGCCACTACCTCAACATGAGCAGCACCGAAGCGACCCGCGTGGCGTGCGGCTTTTACACGACCCCAACCGGCAAGGTGTGGTCGGTGCAGGATTTTCACTAGAGCCCCAAGCAGCACGAAGAGGAAGACATGAACCACCGCCGGCTCCAGGTATTTTTCGGAACCGCGTTGATCCTCGGCGGCTGCAACGGACTCATCGAATCGCTCGAAAGCAAAAGAGGACCCGGCGGCGCCTCCGCCGATGAGACCGGCACCGCCAGCAGCACTGCCACCTCGAGCGGCAGCGGGGGAAGCGCCGACGATGGCACCGGTGGTGAATCGGGGAGCGTCGGTACGGGCGGCAGCGACGAAACGTCGACCACGATCGGCACCGGCGGCAGCTCCAACGAAGGCGGCGCGGGCGGTGTCGGCGGCAGCGGAACCTCGGGCGCGACCGGCGGAGGCGGCAGAGGTGGTAGCACGAGCACGGCGGGCGCGAGCGGTAGCGGCGGCAGCTCGATCGCGAAAGACGGCGGCTCGGGCACCGGCGGTTCGGGCGGCAGTGGCGGCTCGCCCATCGGGGGAGCCAAGCAGCTCTGCGTCGATACGATCAACAAGTACCGTGCAACGCTCGGCCTGCCGGCTTACGCCCGATGGACGGAACAGGAAGCGTGTGCCGATAGCCAAGCCGAGAGCGACTCGCAAACCGGCACCGCGCATGGTGCCTTCGGCAGATGCACCGAATTCGCTCAGAACGAGTGCCCGGGTTGGGGCGGGACGCCGGAGAGCATGATCACGGGTTGTCTGCAGGCGATGTGGAACGAGGGGCCGGGCAGCGACTTCAACACGCACGGGCACTACATCAACATGAGCAGCACGAAGTACACGAAGGTCGCCTGCGGCTTTTATACGACCGCGGCAGGCAAAGTCTGGTCGGTGCAAGACTTCCGCTAGGCCCTCCTCCGCCCGAGGCCCGAATTTGCAGATTGTTCTTCGGGCCCGATGCGCGCTAACAAGGGTCGACCATGCTCGCCGAGCGCTATCGGGCGGTTCGTTCGTTCACGACGGCGCTGGCAGCGCCCCTCTCGGAAGAGGATTGCGTCGTGCAGTCGATGCCGGAAGCGAGCCCGGCCAAGTGGCACCTCGCCCACACCACCTGGTTCTTCGAGACCTTCGTCCTTTCCCGCGCGCGGCCGGACCATCGTCCGTTCCACGAGCACTACGGATATCTTTTCAACTCCTACTACGAGGCACTCGGGGCTCGGCATCCGCGACCGGCACGCGGTCTCGTCACCCGGCCGAGCTTGCGCGAGGTGCAGCGCTATCGCGAGCATGTCGACGCCGCCATGCTCGCGCTCTTGACGCGCCGAAGCAGCCTCGGCGAGCTCGAGTTTTTGGTGACCCTCGGCTTGCATCACGAGCAGCAGCATCAGGAGCTTTTGCTGACCGACATCCAGCACGCGTTCTCTTGCAATCCTCTGAAACCTGCCTACCGCGAGCCGCGTGTCGCGACCGCCGAGCCAAGCGACCCTAGCCCGCTTCGCTGGCACGAGCACCCCGAAAGTCTGAGGTGGATTGGCGACGATCCTGCGGACCGCCACTTCGCATTCGACAATGAACGGCCGCGCCATCGCGTGTTCGTCGACGCGTTCTCGCTCGCCTCGCGCTTGGTGACCAATGCCGAATTTGCGGAGTTCATCTTGGATGGGGGCTACGCGAGGCCCGAGCTCTGGCTTTCCGACGGGTGGGCGACCGTCTGCACCGAGCAGTGGAAGGCGCCGCTTTATTGGGAAGAGCCGGCGGACTCGAAAGCAGCGAACCGCCGCGCTTTCGGTTTATACGGCATTCGCCCTCTCGCGCCTCACGCTCCCGTTTGCCACGTCAGCTATTACGAAGCGGATGCCTATGCGAGGTGGGCCGGCGCAAGGTTGCCGACGGAAGCAGAATGGGAGACCTTTGCTCTCGAGGTCGATGTCGCCGGCAACTTCGCCGAGACCGACCGCTTGGAACCGATCGCGCTCGCAGCCTCGAGCTCGTCGGCCAAGCCCGAGCAGCTCTTCGGCGATGTCTGGGAGTGGACCCAGAGTCCGTACGTGGCATATGCCGGTTTCGTCCCATTCGCCGGGGACGTCGGGGAGTACAACGGCAAGTTCATGTGTAATCAGATGGTCCTTCGAGGTGGCTCGTGCGTCACGAGCCAAAGTCACATCCGTGCGTCGTACCGCAACTTCTTCCCGCCGCAGGCCCGCTGGCAGTTCACGGGCCTTCGGCTCGCGAGGCCGGCATGAGCCAACGTCTGTCCGATTTGCCGATCACGAAAGTCGATGCATTCGAGAGCGATGTTCTCGCCGGGCTCGGCCGCCATCCGAAGTCGCTGCCGTGCAAGTATTTCTACGATGCTGCCGGCGCCGAGCTTTTCGACCGTATCTGCGAGCTCGAGGTCTATTATCCAACGCGAACCGAGCTCGCGATCATGCGCTCGCACGTGCGCGAGATGGCGAAGCTCATCGGCGGTCGTGCGCGGCTCGTCGAGCTCGGCAGCGGCAGCAGCAGCAAGACGCGCATCTTGCTCGACCACCTGGTCGATCTCGAGGCGTACGTGCCGGTCGACATCTCGCCGGAGTACCTCGCTCGCGCAGCGAAGGGGCTGGCCCGCGACTATCCAGGGCTGAACGTCGCTCCCGTTCGCGCCGACTACTCGCGTCCCTTCGAGCTGCCGAAAACCGAACGTACGACACGGACCATCGTTTACTTTCCCGGCTCGACGATCGGCAACTTCCAGCCCGCCGAGGCCAAGCAGTTTCTCAAGGTCATCGCGGCACTCTGTCGAAAAAATGGCGCGCTCCTCATCGGCGTCGATCTCAAAAAAGACGCGCGGGTGCTCGACGCGGCGTACGACGATCCCGAGGGAGTGACCGCCGCTTTCAACCTCAACCTGCTCGTCCGCATCAATCGCGAACTCGAGGGCAACTTCGATCTCCAGCGCTTTCGGCATCGCGCGTTCTACGACGCGGCCCACGGTCGAATCGAAATGCAGCTCGTGAGCAGCAGCTGCCAGACGGTGACCGTCGCCGGGTCGAAGTTCCCATTCGAGGCGGGGGAGGCCATTACGACCGAGTACTCGTACAAGTACGAGCTGCGCGAGTTCGCCCAGCTCGCGCTCTCGGCCGGCCTCGTCGTCCAGCGGTTGTGGACCGATGAAAAACAGCTCTTCAGCGTTCAATACTGCACGCCGGC
>DASWDH010000258.1:0-6985 GCA_036395495.1 Polyangiaceae bacterium | reverse complement strand
CACGGATCGTTTGCGGTCATGCCGCTCACGTACCGCGATCGCATCTGCCCGCGGCGGGTTCAAGGAGATCAGCTGACGTAGCCATCTGAAACCTCCGACTGAACGACCCGCCGCGGCCCCGAAAGGGACTCGCGGCTTTTTTTTTCCTCTTTGCCTCAGGTCGCCCCCATGAACTTGCCCTGGAAACATCGACCGCTCTCCGAGTTGATCCGACTGGCTTGGCCGATCACCATCTCGACCATCTCCTACAGTGTGATGACCGTCGTCGACACGGTCTTGATCGGTCGCGTGGGTCGGGCGGAGCTTGCGGGTGTGGGGTTGGCCGGCATCACCGCGTTCGTGTTGCTCTGTTTCTCGTTCGGACTCCTGCAGGGTGCGAAGGTCCTCGTTTCTCAAGCGATCGGCGCGGGGCGCTCGGACCAGGCGCGCGCGCATCTCGGCGCGGCGGTGGTCACCGCCCTCGTCGTGGGAGTGGCGACGACTCTCTTGGGCCAGGTCCTCGCTGTGTTCATCGGCCATCTCACGGCCAGCGCGGCCGCCGGCCGTGCGGCGCAGACGTATCTTCGCATTCGAATCGCCGGCGCACCTCTGGCGCTTCTTTACGTCGCCCTTCGAGAGGTTCGGTACGGCGAAGGCGACGCGCAGAGCCCGATGCGGGCCACCGTGGTCGCGCAGGCCGTCAACATCGGCCTGGCGGTGCTCTTCATCTTCGTGCTCAAGAAGGGTGTCGCGGGAGCAGCGACCGCGACCGTGATCGCGCACGCAGTCGAAGCAGGCATTCTCGCCGTCGCACAGCGGCCCCGTGGTTTCGGTCTTCGAGTCATGCGGCGCCGCCACCTCGTCGAGCTCTGGCGCATGGGTCTACCCAGCGGTGCGCAGTTCGCGCTCGAGGTGGGAGCGTTTGCCATCCTCTCTCTAGCGATTTCCCTCTTCTCCGAAGTGGAGATGGCATCGCACCAGATTGCCATTCAGGTGATCCACTTCTCCTTCTTACCGGCCATGGCCGTCGCCGAAGCGGGGTCCGTTCTGGTCGGCCAGGCCGTGGGCGCGGCCTGCTACGACCTCGTTCGGCGGGTGGCGCGTCTGGCGATGGCCATTACCGGTCTCTATGCCTTCGCGTGGTCGATCGTGCTCGCGTTGGCGTCACCCACCGTCGTAACCGTCTTCACCAGCGATGCTGCGGTCATCTCGACCGCGACGGGGCTCCTTCACATTGCTGCCGTGTTCCAGATTTTCGACGCCTCCAACGTCGTCGCGCGCTGCGCGCTGCGTGGCGCGGGTGACGTTCGTTACGCGGCCGTGGTCGGGGTTGTCGTGGCCTGGCTCTGCACCCCCACGCTTGCGTGGCTGCTGGGTCACCACTACGGGCTCGGTGCATTCGGCGGATGGCTCGGGCTATGCCTGGAAATCATCGTCAGTGCGGCCATCTTGTGGTGGCGCCTCGAGCGGCGCGGCTGGCTGCGAGCGGCCGACGCATCGCGCGCTCGTCTGCAGGCCGATGCCGAAGCCCACGCAAGCCCGGTCGCCGTCGATGTTGCGGTAGCGTAGGAACTCGTGTGCTTTGGCGTGTCGCAGCGGTCTCGGGCGCAGCCTAATTCACGTCAAGGCGATGGCCCGTATCGGAAACGACCTTGGCCCGGTCGCAATGGTCTGCGGGGTATTCGCATTGGCATGCGGCACGGGAACCCTGCGGCCTCGACCGAGCGCTCACGAGCCAGCGGAAACCGCGGGAAGATCGGCGGCACAAAACTTACAGCGCTTCGCCGCGAGAGGGATGGTTTCGAGGCAGAGCGGACACGGCTTCGTATCGGCGGCAGCGGGAAGCTTGAGGCGGCCCTCGGCCGCCCGTACGAGCTTGGACACGACGAAGAAAAGAACGAAGGCGATGACGAAGAAATCCAAGATGGCGCCGAGGACCTCGCCATACTTCAGGACGACGACTTGAGCGGGGTCGAGACTGTGCCGCAAAGTGAAGCCGTTCTCTCGCCAATCGCCGGCCGGCATCAACAGCGCGACGAGGGGCATGATGAAGCCCGCGACGATGGCCGATACGATCTTGCTGAAGGCCGCGCCGATGACGACGCCCACCGCGAGGTCGACGGCGTTGCCCTTGAAGGCGAATTTCTTGAAATCTTGCCACACGCCCATTCGCTCACCCCTCGACCGAAACCGGGGGCTCGGGTTCGATCTCCAGCTGGGGGATGAGCGACTCGCGCCGGCCCACGACCGAGGGAGCGAAGCCGAGCGCGACGGCCAGCCCATAAATGGTGTCCGGCCAGCTCGTGCGACCGAGCAGCGCTCGATAGAAAATCTCCTGCGCCCGATAGAAATGAGCATCGGCGCGCAGCCGCCGCGCCAGCTCGACGAGCGTCATCGCCGTCTTCATGCGCGCCGGGATGGGACTCTCCGTCGCTCGCGCGACGGCGTCGGCAATCATCTCCCCGAGAATGCTGCTGGCCGACGAGCGATCGATCTCGTAGCCCCTGCGCATCGCTTCGTCGGCGATCTCGATCGCCTTTTTGTACGCCGCCGGATCCGGGCTTCGGTGGGCGTTCCTGATCTCTTGCATGAACTTGCGGCCCAGCGCGAACTCGGCGGCGGCGCGCAGCTCTTTCGGTAGCTCGAATCCCGCCTCCTGCAGCTGCTCGAGCACGCGTTGGTTCGTCTCGTACATGCGACCGTACTCGTCGACGAAGTTTCCGACGACGTTACCGAATACGAGCTCGGAGATACGCTCTCTGCCATCGGGCAATACGCTCTCGAGACCCCCTTCCTCGGGGCCGAGCTCCTGCTGCAGGATGCGGAGCATCGTCGGCAGGGAGGCCGTGCGAAACGCCGCCCACACCCGCGCGGTCAACGCCTCGAACAGTTCTTTGCCCGGATAGTCGCTGACGACCGCGTAGAAGTCGACGCCGCCAAGGTGCATCGACCCGGCCGCATAATGGTGGCGCCGCCCGGTCGTCTGGTGCTCGATGTGCAGGTGAGACGTGGCGAGCCGCACCCGGCCGTGGCGCTGCTTTTGAAAACGCGAGCGGTGGAAGCGATAGCCTCCCTCCGTGCCGCTGTGATCCCCCTCCTCGACCAAGCTGGATATCGCGAGGTTCGAGGCGACCCGCGACGGCGTGACCCGTAGCCGGTCCACCACCCTCGTGAAAATGTCGGCGCCGGTGCCCTGCTCGGGAATGTTGCTCTTGGCTTCTGCCAAAATCTCCAGAAAACGGGCACGCGGTGGCTCGAGTCCGAGCTCGTCCATCCAATCGAGCGCGCGCCCCGCGTAACTCATCACCTGCTGCGGCTCGATGCCCGACACGTCGGCGAAGAACCAGCCGCAGCTCGTGTACATGAGAAGCAGGCACTTCTGCATCTCGAGGAAGGTGAGGGTGCGCATCCGTTCCGCGTCGTCGAGCGGGCGCTTCGCGTGGCGTTTGAGCCATTCGTCGCGCGGCACCGGAGGACCGGCGAAAAGCTCGACGTAAGCGTTGCGTGCCGCCCAAGGATCGGCGAGCAGATCCGCCGTACCCTCCTCGAACCGCTCGGCACCCCAATCGCGCAACAGGTCGAACGCCCGCCGCAACGGTGTGCGCCACGCCTGATTCCATCCTTCCTGACCGCTCGTATGGCAGCCGCAATCGTGGTACCAGCGTCCGACGCCATGCGAGCAACTCCAGGCCGTGCCTTCGCCGTCGGGGCCCAGCTTGAGCTCGACTTCTCTGGTGGCGGGGTGAGCTGCCAAAAAGACGCCGTAGTTGGTGAAGGACATGTGCTGCGCCGGTGCTTCGACCGTGAGGGCGTGCGCCAGGGTCAACTCACCGAGCCGAAAATGATGACCGTAGCTTTCGCCGTCGGTCGCGACGTGGATGAGGCGACCGGGACCGCCGCGGCCGGCGGCGAGGCGACCGACGAACGTCTGGCTGGAGCCGAGCACGCCTTCGAAGGCGATCGAACGAGCGATGGGCCCATCGTAAAAGAAGAGCGCGATGGAGCGGCCGGAGCCGTCACGATGAAAGTACTGGTAGGCGACGCCGGGATCGATCGTTCCGTTGGTCACGCTGGTCCAGTCGCTCTCACCGATGTTTCGGACTCGCTCGGCCTGATAAGGAGAGAGAATCGCGAATTTGAGTCCCTCGTCGATCAGTGTGCCCAGGGTGGCGTCGTTGCACGCCGTCTCGGGCAGCCAGATCGCTTCCGGCTCGCGGCCGAACCGCCATCGGAAATCGGACAGCCCCCATCGCACTTGCGTAATGCGATCGCGTTCGTTGCAGAGCGGCAAGATCGCATGGTTGTACGCCTGGGCAATGGCATTGCCGTGACCGTCGTTCCGGGAGGTGCTCGCACGGTCGGCTTCCAGGATGCGCTCGTAGGCCACCGGGTCGTAGCCCTCGAGCCACGACAGCAGCGTCGGCCCGAAGTTGAAGCTGATACGGTCGAAGTTGTTCACGATCCGTTCGATGCGGGTGTAGCCATCGAAAATGCGAGCGAACGCGTTGGTGCGGTAGCACTCGTGGTGAATGCGTTCGTTCCAATCGTGGTAGGGGTGGACCTTGGGATCGCGCTCGATGATTCCGGTCCACGGATTTTCGCGCGGCGGCTGGTAGAAATGGCCGTGAATGACGAGGTCGGTCATGACGGGGAATCGATCTTCACGTAGATAAGCGCCCTCTGGCCGGGACAGTGCACGAGCTTGGGAGTTTCCCCTACCACCTCTAGCGCTGCCTGGGCCGGGTCGCTACCCGGCCGACCGCCGTATCTGCGGTCTCCCGTATCGATGGCGAGCCGGAAGTAGCCTTCGGCCAACCGAAGCGGAATCGCTCGAGGAACGGCTTCGAAGTTGACCACGAACGCCACCGCGCCCCCCCGTTCGTCGCGTCGTTCGACGGTGATCCACCGGGGCGCCTCGCTCCATTGAACCGTCGCCAGATCCTTGCGCCCATTCGAAACCGCGACGGAGCCCTTCCGAAGAGCAATGAGGTCGCGGTAGAGATGCAGCGTCTCGCGCTGGGCATCCTCGGAAAGGCGCGACCATCCGAGCTTGCAAGCTGCGAACGTCGCTTGCGCTTGTGGGTCCGGCGGGTCCTCGAGTCCCATCGACCGGTGCTCTTCCCGCCGGCCGCTCCGCACCGCTTCGATGAGGGCCGGATCGGAGTGGCTGGTGAAGAAATCGAACGGAGCGATCTCGGCGAATTCCTCGCCCATGAAGAGCATGGGCAAACCAGGGTGCGCGAAGAGCAAGGCAGCGGCGATCTTCTGCTGTTCGGCGGAAACGATCTTGGCGAGCCGCTTGCCGTGCCAGGCGTTCGCGACCTGATCATGGTTCTGCACGAACGGCACGAGCCGGTGCCCGGCCTCGTTCGCCGACGAGCTGCCGTGCCTTCGCTTACGGTGCTGCGATCGCTTTCCGTCGTAAACGAAGCCCTCGCTCATGGCTTTGGCGACATCGGCCATCGCCCCGAAATCGGCAAAGTAGCCGTGCCGAGCGCCGGTGAGCGCCGCCATCAGTGCGTGATGGAAATCGTCGCCCCACTGCGCGTCGAAGCCGAGCCCGTTGCGCTCGGCCGTCTGGATCACCCGCACGTCGTTGAGATCGCTTTCGGCGATCACGAACGCGCGCCGCCCGAGGGCCTCCGCACACTGGTGAAAAGCCGAGGAAGTCTCCTGTAGAAAATGGCGGGCGCTCATGTCGAAGATCGAGTGAATCGCGTCGAAACGAAGCACGTCGACGTGAAAATCGGCAAGCCAGTAGAGCGCGTTTTCTCGGAAGAAGCTCCGAACCTCGTCGGAATCGGGACCGTCGAAGTTGATGGCCCGACCCCACGGTGTCGTGTACCGGTCGGTGAAGTAAGACCCGTAATCCGCGAGGTAGTTTCCCTCCGGGCCGAGATGGTTGTAGACGACGTCGAGCGCGAGGGCGAGCCCTCGCCGATGGCATTCGTCGACGAGCCGGCGCAGGCCGTCCGGACCGCCGTAGCTCGCGTGTGGCGCGTACGGAAACACTCCGTCGTAACCCCAATTGCGTTCGCCGGGAAACTGCGCGACGGGCATGAGCTCGATCGCCGTGACGCCCAGGTTCTTCAGATAGTCGAGCTTGCCGACTACCCCCTCGAACGTTCCCTCCGGGGTGAAAGTTCCTACGTGAAGCTCGTAGAAGATGAGGTCCGAGAGCGGGATGCCGGTCCAACTCTGGTCGGACCAAGTAAACGAATCGCTCGACACGACCCGAGAGGGGCCGTGCACGCCGCGAGGTTGAAAGCGCGAGCAAGGATCGGGACGCTCTTTGGTGCCATCGATGATGTAGAAGTAGTCCGTTCCCGCGCCGGCGTCGGGCAAGCAGACCTCGAACACGTCGCCCGGCCGGCGGTTCATCGTGACGGTGCGCGTCTCGGTGCCGACGATGCAGAGGCCGAGCTCACGCGCGCTGGGGGCCCACACGCGAAATCGCGTCGTCCCATCGGCGAGCGTATCCGCTCCCATTCGGCCGAGCGTTTCAGTCATGGGACGAGCGACAGGATCTGTTCGATGCCGTGCAAGGGGATGTGGACGAGATCCGGCCGGTGCCGAACCTCGTGCTCGAGCTCGACCAGCGCCTTTTCGAGGCGAAATGCGTCCAGCAGCACGCGAAGCTCGTGACGATCTTTCGGGATGACGGAACTGCGGCCGGCGACTTCCAGGTAGCCTTTCATGTACGCCCACGACGACCAGCTGTGCCAGAGATTGGCGAAAGGTTCGACCGCCGCGTAGTCCCGTTCGCCGAGCGCACCCGCTTTGAGCTGGTCGCCGAGTGCCATCATCGCTGCGTAGTGAAACGATCGCAACATCGAGGCGACATCGCGCAAGCTCGACCGCTTGCGACGTCGATCGCTGATAGGACGCGACGACTCGCCCTCGAAGTCGATGATCATGAAGTCCTTGCCCGTGTAGAGGAACTGGCCGAGGTGCAGGTTGGCATGGCAGCGCGAGCGGACCACCGTCGTGCGTTGCTTCAAGAACG
>DASWDH010000257.1:0-5750 GCA_036395495.1 Polyangiaceae bacterium | reverse complement strand
GGGAGTTTCGATCTCACGTTGCGGGCCCCGGAATCGTCGAACTTCGCCTGGTGGGTATGGCCCGGCGTCTCCATCAGACCGCCAGATCCGCCCATCTCACCCACCGACTTGTCGGGACAGACGTTTGGGATCGAGCCCCATCTGGTCTTCCCGGTGCCTCTCGAGGGGGTGATTCGGGGCCCCCAAGGAGAGCTGCGTGGCGCGGCAGTACGGGCATATGCCAAGGCACCTGGGGGCGTCGGCGTCACGAAGGTGGGTGACGCGCGCACGGACGAAAACGGCCGTTATCGGCTTCGGCTGCCGCCTAGGTTCGGGCCGTAGAGCGGCGAGAGCAGCGACAGCGGATCGGACAGACCCCCCCGCCCGCTTCAATATTCCGGCAGTTTTGCATCTGCGCGGAGCTCGTGAAGTGCTAACCTGCGCAGGTGTCGCGGGTAATCCGACCGGGGGACACGGAGCCGAAGGATCTCGATCCGCCGGATAGTCAGGCGCCTGAGCGCGATCTTGCCGGCACCCTCCACGAAGTATCCAACGCCCTCACCGTCGTGCTGGGGTGGCTCGAATACGCGCGCGAAGAAATGCCGGTCAGCGAGACGGCACAGAAGGCAGTCGACATCGCGATGTCGCACGCCAAGCTCGGGCGGAGGCTGGCGCGACGGGCGATCGGCGACGAATCCGACGCGCTCGAAGAAGAGGCCGACCTCGAGATACTGGTGCACGATGCGGTCACCGGGGTCGAGCGGGAGGCGCTCCGACGGCGGGTGTCGCTTCTCATCAGCAACGACGCCAGCAGTCGCGGAAAAATCGTCAAGGGTGCGCCGGGGCTTTTGCAGGTGATGACGAATCTTCTGCTCAATGCGATCGCGATGTCGCCCGAGGAAAGCTCGGTCCGGGTGGAGACAGCCGTCAGCAACGGCGACGCGCACGTATCGGTCGTCGACTCGGGACCGGGCATCGATGTTGCGCGCCGCACCTCGATTTTCGCCGGGGGTTACAGCTCGCGATCGGGGGGCGCCGGCGTTGGTCTGCGCCACGCACATGCTCTCGCACGGCGGCACGGCGGCATGCTGTCCCTTGCCGAGAGTGCGCGGGGCGCGAGGTTCGACGTTCGATGGCCGGTGATCGTGCTACGCCCCCCGACGGCGCGCACGTCGACGCTCCCCAGTATGTCGCTCGACGGTGTTCGCATCTTGCTGCTCGAGGATGATGACGCCGTCATCGGTCTTCTCTCGACCGCCCTATCGCTGCGCGGCGCCACCGTTCTGGCAACCCGCACCCCTGGTGAGCTCGCCGATGCCATCGAGCGCCACACCTTCGACGCAGCGCTTCTCGATCTATCTCCCATCGCGACCGACGTCGGCGGAACGTTGGCGCGGGTGCAGCATTGCTGCCCCAGCGCGAAGGTCGTTCTCATTTCCGGATCGGCCGCCGAAATACCGGCGGGCGCCCAAAGCATGACCGCAGCCTGGGTGCGAAAGCCCTTCGAAGTCGGGGAAATTTTGGCGGTCCTGCGGAGCTTCCCGAGCGCGCCTGACTGACGGCTCCGCTCCGGGTCCGCCTCTCGCCGCCAGGGCTTGACTTCGCCCAGGCGCCGCATAAGGTGCGTCGCCTACCACGCGAAGGTGGCGGAATTGGCAGACGCACTAGCTTGAGGTGCTAGCGGGGTTACTCCCATGGGGGTTCAAGTCCCCCCCTTCGCACTCGTTGCAATTCGGGGCGTTACAGTTCGAATCGTGGAGCTCTCGAGCCGAGAAAAGCAGAGGTTCCCCGAAAGAGTTACTCAAAACCCGTTGGTTCGCCTGGGCCGTGAGTGAAGGGCTCGGCGTTGACGCGCTGTGCGTCCCCGCGCATGCTTGCAAAGCATGTCAACCCGACCGCACGCCCTGAAGGCCCACGTCGAGAACGGCCGGATTGTCGCCGATGAGCCCGTTAACCTGCCTGACGGAACTCCGTTGCGCGTTGTTCCGGTACCCAAGCTCGACGATGAAATGAGCGCCGAGGAGCGCGCCGAACTCGAGCAGGCGATCGAAGAAGGGTACGAGGATTTCGAGCGCGGTGACTACGAAGATGCGAATGCGCTGGCGGCGCGACTCCTAGCCAAGCCGTGAAGGTAGAGGTCTCGGCGCGCACTAGCCGTAACGCCGATCGCATCGACACGTGGTGGCGGGAGCATCGAGACGCTCGCGATCTGTTTGCTCGTGAATTTCAGAAGGCCGTTCGATTCTTGGAAACCGTCCCAAATCCGGGAACCCCTTGGCCGACGAAACGAAGGCCTGGCCTCCGGCGTCTCTTGCTGAAGAAAACGAAACGGCACATCTACTTCGAGATCTTCGAGCCGGAACGACACGCAGAAGCCTCCATGACATGGGACCCGAAACTTAGATGCCAGCACGTAGCGTCTGGGGGGTTCAAGTTTCATGTCGCATCCCGTACCGTCAAGGCACTTTCGGTCTGAAAGGTACCCTCTTGAGACTCTCTCTTTCGGCGAATTGCGTGGGCACGCTCGCAGTCGTCGGGTCTCTCGTCGCCGCTTGCGGCAGCGACGATGGAGGCACGCCAGGGATGGGAGGCTCGGCAGGAACGCTTGCGGCGGGCGCGGGTGGCGGCGTAGCGGGCACCGTGGGAATGGGGGGCGCCGGCGTGACTCGCGATGCAGCCGCCACCGACTCGGTCAGCGGCGATGCTCAGGGAGCGCTGGATGCAGCGACCAGCGACCGCGCGACTTGTCCCAGCGCCGTGCCGGTCGATCCCAAAACCGATCAACGTAGGTCGTGTGCGTTCAAAAGCGGGGCGATGCCCAAAGACACGATCGGGATCTCCGAGAGCCAACGGCAGGCGATCCCGATTCGCCACATCATCGTCGTGATGAAGGAGAACCGTTCGTACGACGAGTACTTTGGGCAGCTCTATCTTCATGGTCAGCCCGAGTCGGAACCCGAGCCGAGCGGATTTTCGAATCCTGATTCCAACGGGAAGCCCGTCGCCGCTTATCACGAAACGACCACCTGCGTGTCGACCGATCCCGATCACAGCTGGCAAGGCCTGCATGCCGCGGTCGATGGCGGCAAGATGGACGGGTTCGTCAAGGCGAGCGGCGCCGTTACGATGGGATATTACGACGACCGCGATTTGCCTTTTTACTACTTCCTGGCGAGCACGTTCGCGCTGGCCGATCACCACTTCGCTTCGGTGCTCGGGCCGACGTTCCCCAACCGAGACTACCTTCTGCTCGGCACCTCCGACGCAATCCAGTGCACCTGCTCGAGCTATCCGTCATCGACTCTGCCGAGCATCATGGACCTGCTCGAGAAAAAGGGGCTCAGTTGGGGCGCCTACTCCGAACAGAACGATCCGTTCGAAAACACGCTCGGAAGCGGCTGGCGCGCCGCTCACGCCTACGGGGTGCACGACGTCGCCGAATTCAAGCTCGCGCTGCAAAATGGCACACTGCCTGCGGTTTCATTCGTCGATTCGAAGGAGAACATCAACGACGAACATCCGCGGGCCGACGTTCAACTGGGAGAGGCATGGACGCGAGACATCTACCAGGCGGTCGTCACGAGCTCGGTCTGGCCGACCACGGCGATGATCTGGACCTACGATGAGGCGGGGGGGTTCGCCGACCATGTTCCTCCACCGACGACCTGCGTAGCGGCACCCTCGCAGAGCGCATTTTTCGAGCTCGGGGTCCGGATTCCTCTGGTCGTCATCTCGCCATGGGCTCGTCGCCGCTACGTGTCGCACGCGGTGCACGAGCACACTTCGATCACCCGCTTCATCGAGACGGTATTCGACCTTCCGGCTCTCACCGCGCGCGACGCGAACAGCGACGCTCTTCTGGACCTCTTCGATTTCTCTTGCCCGCCCTCGGTGGCAGTTCCCGACCCCCCACCTGCCGGCACCGGCGGCTGCAAGTAAGGGGTACACTGGCCGCTTCCTCGCCTGTTGGCCTGAATTTGCCTCATTTTTCGCCCCCTTTTGCGGTCGCGGCTGTTCGCTGGTAAAATTCTAAGGTTCTCGTCCCGGGTGGCGGGGAGGGGGGCCATGATCAAAGCGCGCGTGCTCGGCATACCGCAGCTCGAAGAAGGCGAAATCGTGTTCGTCGTGTGGGTCGACGAGCGCATGGCCGGCTCCGAGCTCGTGCGGGTCACGACGCCGGCACGCGATGTGATTTTGGTATCGCCCGAGGGTCACTCGAAGGAGGTCACCGCTGCTGCGCGTGACGAAGTCATCCGCTGGATCGACATGCAGAAGCGCTTCATGGACCGGCTCTACTCCAAGCTCGATTCCGATCAGTCCCGCCCGCCGCTGCGCTCCCATCTGCGGCCCAAGGCCATTGCCGCGCCCGAAGCGCGAAGCTTCCCGAGCTCGAGCTTCCGGATCGGCACCGACCCCGACTGTGCACTCTGCGAGGGAAGCGGTCAGTCGGAGAAGTTCATGGATCGGCGGCGGGAGCCCGCCCGTTGGTCGTTCGTTCCGAGAGTCGGCCCCACACCTATGCGGGAACGCGGAATGTTCGTTCCCTGCCCCGCCTGCCATCAGCCGGAATACGAAGATATCGTGGGGCGCTCGGTACCTCCGTACACGCTCGCATCCGAGCTCGAACGGGTGGAGGCCATCGTGATCGGACGCACCGCCGCGATTCGACAGAAAGCCAACAGCTCGCGCCGATCGCGATAGCACTACCGCGGTGAACGCGCGGGATCGAGCTTGAAATCGAGCCGCTTCTCGCCCCCCTGCTCGGAGCGAAACATCACGATCTTGCCAATGCGCCCGGGCGCGCTCACCGCGATCTTGTGGTCTTCCCCGACCGCGAGCCCCAGCACCTTGCGCGAGCTGATGAACTTTCCGTCGACCCACAAAGCAGACTCCGGCGCATCGATGGTCACGTAGAGAGAAACGCTGGCGGGAGCGAGGCGGAGCGTGATCCGGTCGTTCGGGTGCTGCGGCGCCAAGGTGGTCTCTGCGTCGGCCGTATCGTATCCGGGACGAACGATGCGAAAGTGAAGCGGGCGACCGATAGGGAGTTTGGCAAGCCGGGTTGGCGTGAGCTCGGCCATGAGCTCCCCTTCGAGAAAGATGTTGGCGCCAGGTGGATCCGATTGAATTTCGAGCGATCCTCGGTCGGCTACCGCCGCAGTTGGCGCCTGAGCGGCCGGCGCGGCCGGCGGAGCTTGCCGACCCACGGCGACCGCCAGCGCGCCGAGCAACATGCCGATGGCGAGAGCAGTTGCTGCAGCCAAGTAGCGGCTGGCCCGTTGTTTGTTGGGCGGCCAGGTCTGCACCACCGGTGGGTGGGTCGTCACATGTGGAAATCCGCCACCCGGAACGGCCAGGGAAAACTCGGGCGTCGCGGGAAAAACAGGCATCTCGAGGGGGGGGTGGTCGGAAGACGGCGGAACCGGCGGGCTCGAGTCCGGAATCGTGCGCGCCTCCTCGCGAGGGACGCCGAGGGGCAGCACTTCGCGCGGTTCGCGGATGTGCCGAAGTTCCCGCGCATGGCGCGCCTCCGCGCCGGGGAAGAGATCGTGCAAGAAACGACCGAGCGCGGTCGACGACATCCGAACCCCACTGGTCCTGGCGAAGCCTTCGAGCTCGGCGCCGAGCTCGGCCGCACTCTGGAACCGGTGAGCGCGCCGCCTCGCTGCCGCTTGCAAGAGGATGGCCTCGAGCTTCGGTGGATACGTAGGGCCGAGCGTCGGTGGACGGCGAAACGGTGCTTTTCCGCCGGTGAGCTCGAGAAGAAGCAT
>DASWDH010000256.1:0-7389 GCA_036395495.1 Polyangiaceae bacterium | reverse complement strand
GTCTGCAAGTCAGAGTGGGACACGTGGATGTCGTGTTCTGCCAACGCAACCTACGCTTGCAACGATATGGGCGAGGCAAAGCCTCGAGGATGCGATACCCAAGAAGGCACCTATTTCGCCTGTTTGTTCGGGGGTGGGGCGCCCGACGGCGGCGCCGACTGACCGCGCCGGCCCTCAGCTCGGCGCCGGCGACGACGAAACGGGCAGCTCGACGGTAAATGTCGAACCCGAACCGGGCGCGCTCTCGAAACCGACCGTTCCTCCGTGAGCGTGGACGATCTCGCGCACGATCCACAGACCGAGACCGAAGCCTCCGTAGTTTCTTTCGGATACCGCGCGCTCGAACCTTTGAAAAATTCTATCCTGATGCTCGACGGGTACTCCGATGCCGTGGTCTTCGATGCTGAGGACCACCCGCTGCTCGTCGCCGGTCACCCGGATGTGGATCGGCTTGCCGCTTCCGTATTTGATCGCATTTCCAAGCAAGTTCGACATCACCTGATCGATGCGAGACCGATCCCAATGGCCGCTGCTGTTGCCCTTGGACTCGAAGGAGGTCGTGGACCCTGCGCGGGCGATCTCGCTCGCGTGACGCTCCACGACCTCTTGGGCCAACGTCGCGAGGTCGACTGATTCGCGGTCCAGCACCAGATGGCCGGAAGTGATCCTCGAGACGTCGAGCAGCTCGTGAATCAAGTGAGCCAGGCGCTTCGATTGGGCGATCGTTTTTTGCAAACGTTCGACCCACCGCTTCGTGTCGTGCAGGACCGCCCCCTTGTTGAAGGCCGAGGCCAAGCTCTGCAGTTGCAAGTCGAGCGCTGTGAGAGGTGTCTTGAGCTCGTGACCGGCGATCGACAAGAACTCATCGCGAAGCTGCACGGCGCGCTGCGCTTCCCGGTACAAGAGCGCGTTTTCGATGGCGATGCCGGCACGGCGCCCGAGCTCTTCGGCGAGCGTGAGATCTTCCTCGTCGTACGCACGTCCCATCCGGCTGGAGACCATGGTCATCGTTCCGAGGGTGCGTTCCCGAACCCGCAAAGGCACGATCATCGCCGATCGAACTTCGAGGGCACGAAGCAGCTCCCGGTAGTCGGGCGGCAGATGAGGGTCGTCGAGAGCCACGGAAATCTGTGGATAGAGCTCGGGACGTCCGGTGCGCACGACGCCGGCCACGCCACGCGCCGCCGTGAGATCCGGCGGATACTTCTGGCGGAGCTCTCGAGCCATGATCACTTTGGCGGGATCGGCATGAGCGATGGCGACCGAGCGGATTTGACCACCTTCGACGAGATCGATCCCGCACCAGTCGGAGAGGCGAGGCACCAGCGTCCTCGCAAGATTGTTCAATGTTTTCTCATAGTCGAGAGACATGGACAAAAGTGCGGTCGCCTCGGCGAGCATCACCGTGGCCTCCTCCTGACGCCGCCTCATCGTGATGTCATTCCAAATGCTGACTACCAGGTCCGGCACACCCTGATGATCGCGGACCGCGCCGGCCCGCAAGAGAGACCACCACTCGCGACCTGTACGCCGATCGCGCATGCGAACCAGAATGGGCTTGGGATCCGCTCCCGAAAGCGCGAGCTGGCCCGGCAGTTGGTCGAGTGGAAATGGGTTCCCGTGTTCGTCGAGCAACTCGACATATTCGTTGAGCTCGTCGGGCGAGCGACCGACCATCGCGTCGACCGAAGCGAAACCATGAATGAGAACGGCAGCTCCATTGGCGAAAACGAGCCGGCCCCTTCGATCCTGAACGGTGATCCCGTCGCGGATTCCCTCCAAGATGATTTCGAGTCGCTCGCTCAGCTGTCGATAGCGGTCTTCGCTGTCCCGCACGCGAGCCTCGGCTCGTTCGGCGGCGGTACGGGCGGCCTGCTCACGGATCAGTTCGCGCTCGGTCTCTTCCGCTCTCTTTTTTTGTGTCAGATCGCGGGTGACCTTGCCGAACCCGTGCACCTCACCCCCAGGCCCGCGCAGCGCCGTGATGAGAACGTTGGCCCAGAAGAGCGAACCATCCTTTCGGACACGCCACCCTTCTTCTTCGTAGCGACCCACGTCTGACGCGATCCGGAGTTCGCGCGCGGGCTTTCCCGAGCGAATATCCTCTTCGGTATAGAATTCGGAGAAATGGTGGCCAATGATTTCGTCGGCGCGATAGCCCTTGATGCGCTCGGCACCGCGGTTCCATGTGGCCACTCGACCCTCGGGGTCCAAGAGAAAAATCGCGTACTCTTGCACGCTCTCGACGAACAGACGAAACTCCTCGTCGATCGGCCGCCGGGGTGGCACGCCGGAAGGCGCGTCCTGCAACTCCGCGGTCCGACCGCCGTCGGTGAACGCCTCGGTGTTCGTGATTTCGCGATCTCTTAGGGGCAACGTCACCCTGCTTCCACTTTCGATTACCACAAACTGCCCTCCAAGACGTCCGCGGCCACTCAGACTTTCGGCCCACGGATGCGCGCGCCGCAATGCTATTTGTGCGTGGAATCGAGCGTGCCGACGTATACCTTGGTGTCGTACTCGAATCGGACGCGCCCCGAAACGGCCTCCGATAAGAAGAGCTCGCGAAGCGCCGCCACGAAGTCGTCGTGTCCCGGCTGACCGCGCGCCGGCACGTACGACGACGAAAGGGCGCGACCGAGGAGCCCCTCCCAATCGAAATCCTGGTGGTTGGAAAATAGGTGCAACGCGCATGTTCCCGGCGCGAAGAACGAAGCGATTTCGGCGTCGGTCAGATTCTGATGATTGACCTTCGTGTAATCGCTCGCCCACCTTCGCAATGTAGCTTCGTAGCCTTGCAGAAACGGCGTTGCGTCGGGTTTGCGCCCGTTCCACAACAAGGCAAGACCTCCGCCCGGCGCCAGGATGCGATGCACCTCGTCGCGCGCACGCTCTCGATCGAACCAGTGGAAAGCCTGTGCCGCGACGACGAGGTCCGCGCAGGCGGCGGGTAGATTCGTGGCTTCCGCGGCACCGTCGACACAGCGAAAACGTTCGTAGCTCGCGAGCAAGCGCTCGGCCGTTGCGCGCATCGCGGCGTTCGGTTCGACGCCAACGACCGAGTATCCGGCGTGCAGAAAAAGCTCCGCCGAGATGCCGGTTCCCGTTCCGATGTCGACGACGCGCGTGCGCTCGGGCACGAGCTCGAGCTCACGTTCGAGCAGCGCCAGGACTGCGTCGGGGTAGCGAGGTCGGTAGCGGACATAGTCATCGACACGGTCGGTAAAGCGGCCAGTCGACGCGCTCATCGTGCTCGATATACCACGGGCGTTGCGGCCCGCCGTGCTCACAACGTCTTTTGGCTCACGACGCGGGTCGAAACGACGCGCATCGGGCGCGCTCCGATGTTGGAAGGATCGCATCCACCGGTCGCGAGAATGCCGAGCGGCGTCAGACCAACCTGATAGGAGCACACCTTGCCGCGCCCCTTCAGCCAAAGCCCCGGAGGTTCGATGTTCAACACCAGCGGGGGCTGTTCGGCGGGCGTGCCCGGTGGCGCAACGGCAGCTGGATTGCGACGCGCCAACTCTTCTTTCGCCTGATCGGTGGCTCGGATCGATCCGCTCAAAGTCAGTGCTGGGCCTTCTGATTTCGCAGGGGCGCCGTTGGGCCAGGTTTCTTGCGCCTTGAGCTCGAGCTCGATGCTCACTCCGGCGCGAGGCGGATCGATGCGCGGGGGTTTGCGCCGAATGTTCGCAGCCATGTGCTCGCCGACCTTGCGCCAGGCGTCGACTTGCGAGCTCGCGCCGATCAATTCGACCCGCACGGCGCCCGTCTGCAGGACGATGATCGAAAAAATCGCGGTGCCGATCGCCGGTGCATCTTCCGAGTGACCGGCTTCGCGCGCGGCGGAAAGCACCGCCCCCGCTGGCCCCAGACCCACCGCACGGTCGTGCGCCTCGAGCGCTTCCGCAAGACCTCCCGTGGTGCTCACGGGCGCCGGAGCGGCTCGCGCATGCTCCGGAGCCGGCGGTACGCTCGATGCGAGTGGGTCGACCCATTGCGACCAGCTGCCCGGGGCCATCCCGAGATCGATCGCTCCTCCGACGCCCGGCGCGTTGCCGCGAGAAGGATCGACCGCATAGGGCGTTTCCGGAACGGCCGTGTCGTTTGGCTCGCGCTCGCTCGAAGCATCCGCCAACGATCGGCGGCCTGCGCCGGTGACCGAGCCGCGGGAGCCGGCGCGGACAGGCGTCTCTCTCGGCGAAGAAGGTTCGCTGCCTTGCCCGCCTGCAGTTGCGGAGCTCGAGAACTCTTCGATGTCGATCTCTATTTTCGGCGCGGTGGTCGTCGCAGCAAGGGGCTCACCGCGACCGGCGAACGTGATGAACGCGGCGGCCATGCCGTGAACGGCAATGGCAGTGACGATAGCTGCCGCCAACCTGTTCGGCGCGCTGTCGGGAGACAAAGCGGGCACGCTCAACACTAACCGCAGCGACTCACGCGGTCAACGGAGCGGCGATCGTGTTAGCTTGGCCACAGCAGCGGTGTCGACGTCTCTTCGCGTATGCCTCCTCTTGTCCGCAGGTTGTGCCAGCGCGTCACCGTCGACGCCGGATTGCGGCGACCCATCGCGGTCGCGCTGCGCGTCCGCGACGAGCAAGCAGGCGTGCCCCGACGACATGGTGTTCGTCGCCCATCGTTTCTGCATCGATCGATACGAGGCGTCGATGGTGGATGACCGGACCGGTGTGCCATTCTCGCCTTATTACCCGCCCAACCTCGAAGAGATGCGGAAGGCCGTCGTGGGACAGCTCTGGGGACCGGCGGCGCTCGGCAAACAGCAATTGCAGCCGCCCGTTCCTTTGCTACCGGAGTGGCAACGCAGTCCGGCTGCAAAAGCTCGCGCGGTGTCGCGTCCCCACGTAACACCCCAGGCTTACCTGAGCAAGCCGACCGCCGAGGCCGCGTGCCGCACCGCCGGCAAGCGTCTGTGCAAATGGGAGGAATGGAAGGTCGCTTGCCGCGGTGAGCAGGGAACGAAGTTTCCTTACGGCCCCAACTATGTGGACAAGGCCTGCAACGTGCACCAACCGCAGCACGGAGCCGCGATGTTGTACGGGGACCCGTCGCTCGGGCATTGGGATCCTCGCCTGAATCAGCTGATGGTCGAAGGCTCCCCCTTGCTCAAAGCAACCGGAGATACGCCGACCTGCCGCAGCGCCTGGGGCGATGATGGGATTTACGACATGGTCGGCAACCTCGACGAATGGGTCGACGAAAAAAAAGCGACGTTCGTGGGCGGCTTCTACGCCCGGGACACCGTGCGCGGCTGCGACGCGCGCGTCAGTGAGCATCCTCCCCCTTTCTTCGATTTCTCGACGGGCGCACGCTGTTGCAGCGATCCGTAGCATGACTACCGCAAACTACGGTGAGGCCGTCGGAATCACCCCGAGATACGAAACGAGCCGCGACGCCCTGGCCAGCCTCGCTCTGCAACACCGATAAATCCGCCTCTTCGGTCAGCAGTTTGTGTTACTCGGCGCGGGCCTTCGGCCCCGCCTTCGGTTTCGTGGGTTATGGCCGCTGACGATCGATCTGGTAGCGGAAATCTGCGGCAGTAGTTAGTCGTTGGAAATCAGGGTAGCTTCGAACGCGCTGTGTGAATGCTCTTTTTGAGGTCGACGAGCGCCTTGTCTGCTTTGGCCTTCACGGTCCGTAGGTTTTCGAGTGTCGCCTTGTCGAAGCCGTCGATTTCCTTGCGTAGCGCTTCCTTCTTCACCGCCACGTCTTTCAGGGCGGTGTCCACCTGCGTCTTCACCTTCGGCTGAGCACTGGCCGCCTTGGCCTTGATCTCGTCCACGTCTTTCATCGCCGTGTTGAGCTCGCGGCGTTCCGATTCCTTGTAGGCTGCGCGCGCTTTCGCCAGCGCGTGGGTCGCGTCGCTCGCCAGCTTGTCGGCTTCGGTCTTGGCTTTGGAGACTTCCTCCTCGGCTTCGGCTCTTACCTGCGCGCCAGCATCGACCAGCTGAGCCTCGAGCTCTTCCACTTTCCTTTCAGCCGCGGCGACCTTTTCTTTGGCGTCTTTTTCCGCCTGCGCGACGCGCTCGTCGGCCTGGCGTTTGAGTTTTTCTTTATCGGAGTCGCCACACGCGCCGGCGACGGAGAGGAGCAGCATCACAGCGCAGAGGGATCGGTTCATGGTCGCCAGTGTAGAGCATTTTTCGTTGGCCCAAAAGGGCCAGAGTTCCAAGCACTTACATGGTGTCCGCGTTTCAGCCTTTGCACGTCGTGAGCCGATGGGACACGAGCGCCTTGCGTTCCTGGAGGTGCTTTTTCCACGCGCCGGGGACTTCGTATTTGCGGTAGCCCTCGATCTCGGTGTTGACCCGCGTTTCGAAGCTCTGGACAGCAGCGGCGTAGGCGCTGCTCGTTCCCTCGCCCCCAGGGCACGCGACCCCCGATCGCTCGAGGGCCGCGGGCACGCACCACTCGAGAAAACCGAGCACCTCGTTGCGGCTGCGAAGCATCGTCCGTTCACCCCACAAGAAGAGTCCGCGCATGACGATCGGATCGAACGTGTAACCCGTCGCAAAAAGCGCGGCGGGCGCGATGTCATCCGGCACGGAGACCGACATGAGACTGGGAGCCGCCGCCCATGGTCCGACCGCAGTTTCCAAACCAGCGGGACAGAGGCTCGTGTTCGAAACCATACGCCCGAGCTCGCAAGCGTGCGCTCGCCTCCTGTGCTGTTCGAGACCGGCGTAGCTGGTCTCCCATCCGATGAGCCGCGTCCCTATCGTGATGACGGTGCCCAGCGCGAGAGGTGTCAGCCCTTTCAGGTCGGAAACGGGCGTTCCGAGCGCGCGGAACGTGTTGAGTGCGAGCACTTTCCCATCGGTATAGCCGACCGCCCGCGCGGCCGGATTGACGCTCTGCAGCCCTCCGTCGAGCCACAGCCCGGCTTCGCCCTGCGATCCGCGCAGGCCCGAGAAGACCCGCGGCCGCGAAGGAGCCAGGATGGGCTCGGATACCGAAGCCAGCACCGCTTCGCGATCGCACGCATCGGCGTTCATACCCGCGAGCCGGCAGGCGCGTTCGTCGAGACCGACCAACACGCCTTGCCCCAGCTCTGCCGACATCGTCGTGCGAAGAAAGGCATTCCCGCGGGCGAGCGCACCGAACTCGCGCAAAAAAGGATCGATCTGGTCTCGTTCGAGGGGATCGAAACGCAAAAGGCTCTTGGCGTCGGGCTTGAGAAGCTCGAGCGCCGTGCCCGGACGCGCACAGAGAAGCTCCCATTCGTTGGCCACGAAGTTGTGTTCGAGGAGAGCGAGTCCGCAATCCTGAAGGGGACGATCGTTGCGGGCGGCGACCTTTCCACTTCCTTTGCGCATACAGGCATCGAGGGCCGGTCCGAGTGTCGGTGGCGCCGCGCTCTCGGTGAAG
>DASWDH010000255.1:0-4147 GCA_036395495.1 Polyangiaceae bacterium | reverse complement strand
CGATGCGCTCGCCGGCCGTTTCATGATGCTCGTATCACCGTTCGTGGAAGCGGGATACGCATTCTAGCCCACACCGACGATGTTCACGGAAGGTGCAAATGAGAGCTCGATGGGTCTTAATCGGATGGTGTGTCGCGGTGGCCGGCCTCACTGGGTTCGGCTGCGGCGGGGATGATGAGAACGGCACGTCGCCCGAAACCCGGCACGACGCCGCAGCAGACGCCCCCGCTCGCGACACGAGTGTCGACGCGGGCCAAGACTCACAGATGAAGGTGAACCCAGCACATGACGCGCCGAACGGCGCCGATGCCGACGCATCGGTCGCTCCCGAGCTCGACTCCGGACGCGACATCGGTGTCGACGCGGGTGCACGCGACGCCGATGCATCGGTTGCCGATCGATCGCCGAGCGACGTCACCGTCGTCGTCGACGCCGGAAGCGAGCACCTTGTAAGTCCTGAGGTGGGCACGGATGGACGTGCAGATGGCGCGAGCGATGCCTTGCTCGAAGGCGGTACATCCGACGCTGGCACCGATGGGAGCTTCGCCGACGGTGGCGAGGCATCGATTTCACAAGATGGAGGCGCTGGCGATGCGCTCGCCGACTCGAATGACGGCGCGGAGGCCTCGTCGCCGGAGCAGGTCCACTGGAGCATCGAGGCGAGTCCTCCGGAGTGCTCCGCCGATCCAACGGTTGTCTCTTGCGCCGATGGTCCCGACGGCTACGAAGTTTATGCCGAAACGAAATGCCCGACGGCCACGGCTAAAGCAGATCTCTGGTTTCCGGCGGGAGCTGCCCCCGAGCCCGGCTCGCACCCGGTTCATCCGGCGGCTCGTGTGCTTGATCTCGTTTCGGTTACCGGTCAGGAAGTAGCACTCGTTTTCGAGCGCGCGACGCCGAGCGAGACTTGGTGGGGCCGTTCCGGCTCGGTCGACGTCCAGGTCGTCGGCAGCCGACGTTACTTCCAATTCAGTGATGTCGTCGCATTCGAGGACAGCAATCACTCGAGAATGACGATCGTCAACGGACTTCTTTTTTGCGCTGCCGGCGGCAAGCCTTGATCCGGCATTACTGCGTCAGATCTTGGCCATGACAGATCACGATCGGCCATTGCCGCGTGTCGGCCAGGTAAGTTACGGCGAGGCCGTCGGAGTTGGGCATCAGACCGGAACGGCCGTCAGGCCTAAGCCTCCGCAGCCTCGCCGCTAGCCAGTTCCGCCTGTCCGGTCAGTAGTTTGTGTTACTCGGCGCGGGCCTTCGGCCCCGCCTGCGGTTTCGTGGGCCTATGGCTACTCCGATGCAACGATCTGGTAGCGAGGATCTGACGCAGTAATGCTACGGCTGAGCCCCTGCGTTTCGCCGTAGATAGGTGATTTCCCGCGGCGCGACGGGAACCGTTGCGCCGTCGGAAAAGGTGACCGTTTGCTTCGCGGCGGTGGGATTGAGCGCGACGTACGTGCGCTTGCCCTGCCCTTTGAACACCGCAAACGTAGGCGTGTCGGCGGTAACCGTGGGGTCGACGTGCCCTCCGATCGCACGAAGGTTCGAAATCCAGTGATGAACGAGCGCCTTGGAGTTGCCGAACTCCGGCTCGAAGTAGGGGTCTTCGTGAAGGAGGTCCCACGCTTTCGCCGGGTCGCCGAGCGCGAGGTACATCATGACGTAATCGCGCCAGGTGTTGACGATGCCCCGGCTATCGCGAAAGATCTCTTGGCTGTTGCGCCTGACGTATTCGGGGTGGCGGCCGAGGTAAAGCGACGCCCCGGTGAACGGCAAAAAATTGATGCCGTGGACGATGATGGGGTCCTGATCGAACCAGGTGTCGTACTTCGCACCGGCTCCCCACACCATGCCGACGGCGGAGTGTTCGAAGCCTTTGGGAAAGACTTCATGGTCGACGTCAAACCAATATTGCTCCACCGCCGCCACCTGATTGGCGTAGAGAAAGATGCCGAGATCGCGAATCGTCCGATTGTCGGTCACCGCTCCCCAGAGCGTGATCGCCGCCGAGAGGTTGATGTCCTCCGACGAGGCTTCTTGATTGTTGCCTTCTTCGAATTGGGCAGGACCGTTGGCCCAGGAGTGGCCGGCGTAGGCGTCCATGTAGCGCAAGAAGGGAAATCGCCGGTCGGTTCGATCCCAGTTGGCGACGTCTCGGATGAGAAGCTCCACGAAAGGCCCAAAACGGGCGACCCACGCCGGATCGAATCGCGCAACGGTGGCCGCAGCGGCTACGAAGTATCCGTAATGGAAATGGTGGTCGTTGATCTGCTCGCTCGATCCATAGCTCGCAGGAAAGCCGACCAGAGTGCGCCATTTTTCGTCGAAGTAAAACTGGGAGGGGGCGTGACCATCGAACCAATCTTCGAGCTGGTTCTCGAGGGCGCGAAGAAGGCGCTGCTTCGCGGGGCCGAGCCCCAGCTGATGAGCAATTTCGAGCACGCTCGCATTTCGTCCTAGAGACTTACCGATCCAGTACGCATCGCGTCCCGGTTTGGCGCCGAATCCTTTCGGGAAGAGGTCATCGGCGGCCTGGACGTCGTTCACGTACGACTCGAGCTCGGAGGTATTCGTTTTGTCGACGTTCGGCAAGATCGGCAAAACACCGGGGAACTTCGTGCGGGTCGTGAACGACGACCCCTGCACGACCTTCATCGCGCCGCGCGGCGAAACGTAGGCGTACGCGAGAAGGGGTGCTCGGGTCGCGAGCCATTGATGACGATAGAGCGCGAGCAATGGCTCGTTCGATACGCCGCGGCCTTGCTCTTTGGGGACCGAAGTCACCTCGAACTTCGTCTCGACATCGGCTGTTTTTTCTTCGTAGCTCCAGCTGACCCGCGTCTTCGTCACGAATGCGTAGGCGTGCTGGCGAAAGACTTCGAGCGTTTCCGGCTTGGCATCGGGGAGCACCGCCACCGAGAAATAGTCCCTGCCGCCGAGGTCGGAGGTGAAGACGGAGCCGGTGCGCGTCCACTGGGTCCTGCTCGGCCCGAAGAGACCGTAGTGGTGCTTGCCCACGGTGATCCCGACGACAGGTCCTTCTTCACGCCACACCGTGAGCTCGGCCGATTTGTCGCTCGCCACGCGAACGCTGGCAGCGGCCGGTCCGGTCTTGGTGAAATAAACGAACGGCATGCCATGGCCGAACGTCGCCCGAAGCGCGTCGCGATCCGTGCGCCACTCGGCCGTCACCGCCCAATCCGAATACGCGGCCACACGCGCATCCGGCGATTTCAATCCGGCCAATCCAGCCACCAGATCGGCGGAGAACCGATACATGTATTCCCGCTTCGCGATCGCGGGGTCGGTCGGGTAGGCGATCGCGAGCCCCCCCGCCGCTGCGCGCAGAACGAGCGGATGCGCATGGAGGTTGTACGAATAGGGGTTTTGCGCATCGAACTGCCAGATGAGCGACGACCACCAGCTGTTGCTCGTCGCCCGACCGTCGAAGTCTTTGGTCACTTTGGGCACGACAGGGTCGCCCCGCCGGTTGGTGGCCACCTTTTCGCCTTTGGGGAGCTCGGTCACGACGAAACCCGCCCCCACTTTCTCGGCCCGGACCGACGGGCGCGTGGGCAGCGGGCGGGGCTCGATCGACGCAGGTCCGCATGCCGCTGCCAAGGCGAAGGCCATCGCACCGATCACCGCCGTGCGAGAAATCACAAGTCCCCCCATCCCATGCGAAGAGCCGCGTGGGCCATGTGCATGGCCCGCTCGATTCGATAGAAGTATTGATAGTCGTAGCCTGCCGTCACCAGAAACGCGGTTCCGCCGATCCCAGTACCGAAGAGCTTGAGCCAGAGCTCGACGCCGCCGCGGATATTTTCGTAATCCTTGCGGCCGGTGATGCCGAGATCGTGGGTGATGGGGAACACCACGTTGAGCGCGTCGGCGGCAAAGCCGAGCGTCGACGGGGGCACGCCGGGCGTGGCGTCGGGATTCATGACCCTCCACTGCACGATGAGCGTCGTGCGATAGCCGGCGAACTTTTGGGCGGGGTCGGTGAGAACCGTAGGCACGAGCTGGTTGGGATCCGCGTAGGTCGTGCGCGAGGTGAAGTACGTTCCCTGCAGCGTGAAATCCAAAGCCCCGGAACCTTCGAACCGGCTGCCAGCATAATAATCGCGCTGGCTGACCGTACGCAGCC
>DASWDH010000254.1:0-6869 GCA_036395495.1 Polyangiaceae bacterium | reverse complement strand
CTTATGGTGAGCAGCTGGATCGCGAATACCGATTCGGCGATGAGACCCTGCAGCGGCAATCCGCTGGTGAGCACTTCTTTCGCGAGCCTTTCAGCCTCCGCGATGCACCCATCCATCATCGCTCGGTTGCACGAACCGACTTGTGCCCACCAAATGTGCAAGGGATGGTGGAGGCGCATCGCGGTACGATGGTAGTCCTGGATCTCTGCATCGAACTCGTTTCGTCGGCCGAGGGTGAGTAAGTAGCTGGCGCGCCAAAGTTTCCCGTCGAGCAATTTCTCGCCGTGATTCGCGCGCTGCGCCACGTTGAGTAGTTCGGTGGCAGCATCGAGAGCTTTGTCCGGTCGTGTTCCTTGGCTGATCGTCCAATGGGACGAGTGAAGTACCATCGCCAGCGTCTCGGGGTCGTCGAGCCGCCGTGCCATCCCGATCGCCTCCTCATAGACGGCGAGTCGCTGTGCAGCAGACTTCTTCAGGTACCCCGCAATGAGGAGCGCTGCCAAGAGCCGCGCTCGCAAAATAGTATCGGTCGTTGGTAATGCCTGTAAGGCCGCTTCCACGCGCACGTGCAACGTCTCGTGCGTCAATGCCCCGTCGCGCATCACCTCGACGATGCCGAGTAGCGCGCGTCCCACAAGCTCCCAATGGCCACGCGTCCGACTGAGTGTCTCGACTTTTTCGAACGTCGAAATGGCTTCGCTCGCCTTACCCGCGAGGCGCTCGGCGTCGGCCAGCTCGAGCAAAATGTCGCATCGTTTCGTCTCGTCGGGCGGCAAGAGATCGAGCATCTGCAGCGCGTGCTGGTACTGCTCGGCAGCGAGCTCGTAGGCGAAGGTGGCGCGTGCCGTTTCGGCGGACTTGAGGGCCCATTCGAGCGCTTTGGCCGCGCCCTTGTGGGGTGCGGCCAGAAAATAATGATGGGCGATCTGGAAGATGACGCTAGCCGCGACGTTCTTCTGTTCGAGGCACTCGGCCGTTGCGAAATGGAGGGCGAGGCGCTCGCCGGGGGGAAGGTCGTGGTAAAGAGTCTCGCGGACGAGCGCGTGCGAGAAGGTGTAGGTGCCGGGCGCGCTGAGCGAGTCCTTGATGATTCCGTCGAGCAGGGCTGCTTCGAGATCGCTGATGCCCCGGTCAGCGTGCGCTCCCGAGAGCCTGCGCAGGAGGTCCAAGCTGAACTCGCGGCCGATCACGGAGGCGATGGACACCGCCTTGAGAGTTTCAGCAGGCAGGCGCTTCAAATGCCGGCGGACGATGTCGGCTACCCGGTCGGGAATTCGAAAGGCATCGAGCTGAGAGGGATCGAGCCTCCCATCGGCTGTGCTGGCCTGGAGTGCTAGGCCGAGTTCACTCACTAGGAAGGGATTGCCGTCGGTTGCCCTGTGCACGCGGCGCGCGAAGTCCGCTCGGATGGGCTGGCCCAATCGGGACGCGAGAAGGGTGGCGACCTGCGCCTCGGTCAAGCCCGACAACGTGAGAGGCACAGAATGCGCGATGGGGCCCCCAAGGAACGATGCGAGGAGCGGGCGGCTGCGAACCTCGAGATCGCGGTAGCTCGCGACGACGAGCAGGCGCGATTTGTCGAGCACCTTCGACAAGAATTGAAGCAGAAGCACCGAAGCGTCGTCGGCGGCGTGAAGGTCGTCGATGAGCAGAATGAGGGGATGCGAGTTCGCCGCCGCAGTGAGAAAACGGGAAACTGAGTCGAACGTTCGAAAGCGGGCCTGTGGACTTTCCGGATCCGGAGGCGGCACGGAGGATTTCGGTAGCCACTGGCGAAGCTCGGGCAAAAGGTGCGCGATGTCGGGGGCGCCCGTTTCCATGAGCGCAATGGCGTGGTCGCCGTAGCGGTCCACATAGCTGCGGATGATCTCGAGCCATGGCCAGAACGCGGGTGCGCCGCCGGCTTCCCAGCAGCGGCCCCAGAGGGCATCGGCGGCGGAAATCGAGCGAGCGAACCGTTCGAGCAGGCTCGTTTTGCCGATCCCGGGGACGCCTCCGACGAGAACGAGGCCACCCCGACCTCGGCTGGCCTGTGCTGCTGCGGCTTTCATCGCCTCGAGCTCACTCTCGCGTCCCAAAAATGCCGCTGCTGGATGCCGCTCTGCGTCCGGACCTGCAACGCAAAAGGGCGTGCCGGTGGTGGTGACATCGGCAACGAACCGGTACCCTTTGCCGCGCACGGTTTCGATGATGTGCGGATGCCCGGGTCGCTCCGCGAGGACCTTGCGGACCATCATGATCGTGTGTGTCAGAACATCTTCATTCACCGTCCGGCCGCACCAGGGGCCCGCCATCAGCTCCTCTTTGGTGACCAGCCGGTTTCGGTGCTTCACCAAATACGCGATGGTCTCGAGGACCCTGCGCTGGATGCGGACAGGTTTGCCCCGGCGTCGCAATTCGAAACGGTGCTCGTCGAGCTCGAAAACACCGAATTTGTGGAGCATATGGGCGGCCAGCATAGGAGGAGCGGTTTGTCCCAACAAGACCGTCGGCCAGCCAGTGCACTCAGTTGCGTGCGACCGCTCGTTCGTTCGTTCGAAGCCAGACGAGAATTCTGTTCATTAACGGTCGTGTCGAAGGGCTTGACTTTTGCCTCGAGTCGCAACGGCGCCGCGAAGTCACGGACCGAAGAAGAGATCGCCATCATCGTCCCGCGCGCCTGCTCCCGAGGGTGAGTTCGTAGCCACGCGTTTTCCTCGGCGCAAACTGCTAGCGCAACGGAGCACTGGATCTCGGCCGAGCTTCGCCGTCGATGTCGTATTCGTTCATCCCTTTTTCGACGCAAAGATCGGACTCGAGTCACGAGAATATTGACGTCTATCCTACCTGCGGTAGGATTAGACGATGATCAGGGATAACCGAGGCGCCACGTCCCGAACGCGGAAGCGCCCCACAACCCCGGGGCACGGACGGCCCGGAGGGCGTGCAAAAAAAGTCTCCATTACTGTCGATGAGCGGGTATTGCGCCAGATTGAGGGTGAAGCCAAGCGTTCCGGACGCACCTTGAGCGCCGAAGTGACCGAGGCGCTCGCGCGCGAGCTTCGACGGCGCCGTCTGTCCGAGATCATCGAAGCGTACGAGGCTGAGCACGGCATCATCTCGGAACACGAACTGGCTGCGGTTCGCGCGAAATGGCGGGAGTGACCCTGGATAGCGGGGCGCTGATCGGCTTCGAGCGAGCCGATCGCCGCGTTGTTGCGCATCTGAAAGAAATCGCGCTGCGCGGGGGGGAGCTCACCGTGCCCACTGCTGTAGTGGCTGAGGTATGGCGCGGCGGTGCGCGTTCTGCGCGCGTTACCGTGCTTCTGCGTGCCTGTGTCGTCGAGCCGTTGATCGAGGACCTTGCTCGGGTTGCCGGGGAAGCCATCGCCGCCGTAAAGGGAGCCGGTGTCGTCGATGCGGTCGTGATGAGTTCGGCAGCACGCCGGGGCGATCGGGTGATGACAACGGACTTGGACGATCTTTCGCGGTTGGGCGCTTACTTCCCGCAGGTTCGGCTCATCGCAGTGTGAAGCGTCGTCGACGACCTGTTCACGCGTGCACGTGTGGAGAAAAGAATCGCTCGCGGCGCGCATTTCGACGAAACTCGACGAGGGGCGGGGCGATAGTCCATAGCGGCCGCACGCGCGGGCGCAAAGGATCGGCTGGCCATGAGCTCGGTGCAGGCGCTGGACGTCGAGGAGCTGTTGAAGGGAACGCCGTATCGCGCGGTCGCGCGGCTCGGCGCGGGCGGGATGGGAGAGCTTTACGAAGCGGTCGGGCCGACGCCCGGCGAAAGCGTCGTCGTGAAGTTGCTTCGTGCCGAGCTCGCGAAACAGCCCGAGCTCGTGGAACGGATGCGCGTCGAAGGCGAGGTGCTCGACCTTCTCTCGCACCGCAACATCGTCGCCGGGCGCGGTCATGGGACGACGAGCGACGGGCGCCCCTACGTCGCGATGGAGCGGCTTTGTGGCCGCACGTTGCAACAGGAGCTGCGCCGCGGTCCGATGCGAATCGGCGTAGCCATCCAACTCACGAGGCAGCTGCTCTCGGCGCTGAGAGTCGTGCACGAAGCCGGAATCGTCCACCGTGACGTGAAGCCCGACAATCTCATGGTGTGTAGGGTCGGCGCTCGTGCGGAGCTCAAGCTGCTCGATTTCGGAATTGCCAAAATCATCGAGGGCAGGGCGAGCGTGGCGCCGCCTGCGTTTCCAACTCTGAACGGCGCGTGGGTCGGAACCCCGCGCTACGCCTCGCCCGAGCAGGCGCGCGGCGACACGATCGACACCCGCAGTGACATCTACGCGGCCGGTATCGTTCTCTACACGATCGTCGCCGGGCGGGGACCCTTCGACGACGTCAAGGGAGCGAAGCGCATTCTCGATGCCCACATCACCGACGAGCCGCCACCGCCGTCGCGGTTTGCGCCCATTCCCATCCCGCCGCCGCTCGAAAAAGTGATCCTGCGCGCCATCGCGAAAGACCCCGATGCTCGTTTCCCCGATGCGCTCGCCTTCAGCCGGGAGCTCGTGCTCGTGATGGGGAAGCTATGCATGGCACTCGAACCGGTGCTCGAACGAACCGACCGCGACATCGTTTCGGTGGATCCCAGCGGCGGCGCGATGGAATCGCGGACGACCATCGTCGCGCGCCGATTCGACCAGGTGCCGACCGTCGTCGCCGGTCCGACATCCGCGATTCGCACGCCGATTTCCGTGCCTCCCCCACGATTGCAGCGGCACTTGCGCCCCGTGTCGCCGCCGCCGCCCATCTCACGGGCGGGCGTACTGGTCAGTGCCGCGGCGTTCGCCGCGGCTGCGGGCGGAATCGCCATGTGGTTCGTTCGCTACTGCTCCGGTGTATGGTAATGAGGATGGCCACCGTGACGTCGAACCAAGACTGGCAACTTAGCGCCGGCGACGTCTGCGAAGGTTATCGCATCGTCTCGCTCATCGCCGCAGGCGGAATGGGTGACGTGTACGAAGCCATCCACGAGGCGAGCGGCATGACGGTCGCCTTCAAATGCTTGAAAGTCCGCCGCAACAAGGAGGACGCCCGCGCGCGGATGAAAATGGAAGCGGTCGTCCTTTCCGAGCTCAAGCACGCGAATCTCGTTCACGTCTACGACGCCGGGGTGACCGATGCGGGCATGGTCTGGATCGCGATGGAGCGCCTCAATGGCCAGACGCTGCGCGAGCTCTTGCATCGTGCGAAGCGGCTGCCGATTCCGGACGCCCTCTATTATGCTTCCGAAATCGCCGACGGTGCCGACGCCGTCCACGAGGTGAACGTCATCCACCGTGATCTCAAACCCGAAAACGTTTTCATTACCGACAAGAATGTCGTCAAAGTGCTCGATCTCGGCACCGGCAAATTCACCGGCTACGGTCTGGAGAGCACGGCCGGCATGCGGGTGATGGGGACGACGGCGTACATGTCGCCCGAGCAGATCAAGGGCCTGCGCGTCGACGCGCGCTCCGATGTTTATGCGCTCGGCCTCATCGTCTACGAGATGGTTTCCGGGCGCCACGCGCTCTCTCGCGACGGATCGCTGGCGGCGTTGCCGCGGGCCGTCGAGCAAATCGCGCTTCTGCAGCTGCAGATGCAGCCGAAGCCGCTGACCGATGTGATGGCCGAATGCCCGGCCTACATTTCGTCGCTCGTTGCCAACGCTATCGCCAAAGAACGGGACAGGCGCTATCCCAACATGACGACGTTTTCGCGCGAGCTTCGTGCTGCGCGCAAGCGGTTCATCGCCGAAAATCGCTTCGCGGACGGGGCTGCCGAACGGCTGCGAGGTGGGGAGGGGCTGCGCGAGAAATTCGGTGCGCCGCCCCGCGGAACTTCCAACGCGCCACCGGCGCCGGCGGTCGCTGCGCGTGTCGTACGCCCGGATCTGCTTCACACCGAATCGCAGGGTCCTCCGGATTTCTCGTCGGCACCTGCGTCGGGGGCCCCGCGCGAGCCCACTGTCGAGCTCTCGAGCTCCGAGCTTCCGGCGCTGCCTCCGAGTCTCGCGAGCGATCGCACCGACCGCGTTCCGCCGCCCGATGAGGTTCGCAATCGCACGACCCACACCAATCCGCTCGGTTTTTTCCAGCCGACCGACCTCACACCCGAGCCACTCTCGGTCCCCGACGCGCGCCGCCGCCCGTTGTTCGGGCCCGGCTTGCGCCGCATCGCAACGACGCTGGGGCTCGGGGCGTTGATCGGCATTCCGCCGGCCGTACTCGCGGTTTTTTGGAACGCCCATCAGCGAGCGCCCGTCGCGTCCGAACCGCCGCCGCCCCCGCCGCAGAGCGCCCCGATCCGACTGGAGCTCCCGATGGTCGAGCCACCGACGGTCGCGTCCGCCCGCCCGGAACCCGCGGAAGCCGCTTCGACAACCGACGTGGATGCACGCCTGGCAAGTTCCCCGCCCCCTTCGGCGAAAGTGCCGGGCGTGCTTGCGCGACCGTCCCGTGAAAAGACTGGCGGGCCGCGGAGCGTCAGCTCGGCGCCAACTGCGAAAACGAACAAGGATCCCGCCTCCAAGGGGGACATGCCTGCGTCGGGCCTCTGAGTCGAGGGGCGTGCGAGCCGAAAATTCCACACAACGCATCGGTGCCACGGCCGAAGGGTGATCCAGAGCTTCTCGATGACTCTGCACCCCGCCATGAGCTCGAACGATCCCTGCGACGCCCGCCTTCGAGATCGCCCGAAATTGGCCGAAGCCTTGGCCAAGCTGAGCGAGGGACTGAGCGAAGACGATGACCCTTTCTATGACGGCTGGCGGCACCGCAAACGCTCGGCGCAGCGCATCGATACAGCGCGTCGGCGGGGGATCCCGTCCATCGGCTTTCCGGCTTGGGCCCGCGTCGTTACCGCGGCACTCATCGCTTTTTCCATCA
>DASWDH010000253.1:0-16396 GCA_036395495.1 Polyangiaceae bacterium | reverse complement strand
AGCAGCGTCGAGCAACACGGCGACCAGCCCGCGTTCGGCGTGCCGTCCGATCACCTCCGCGGCGGTGCGCCAATCGCGCTCGCTCATCGAGTAACCGGTGGGGTTGTGGCAGGGGTCGTTGATCACGATCACCGCCCGGCCCTGCGCGGCCATGCTATCGCCGAGCTTGCGGTCGAGAGCCGCCAGATGAATCTGGCTCATGTCGCTGTTCGGCGCGAACATTTCGAACGTTTCCACGCGACGCTGGTGCTCGTCGGCCAAGATCGCGTAGGGCCCCCAGTAGAACGACGTCGTGAGCAGGGCCTGGCCTGGCTCGAGAAACGTGGAGATGACGTGACGGACGGCACCCGTTCCTCCCGGCGTGGCCACGGCGGCGGCGGAAGCTCGCATCGCCGGGTGGGTGGCCAAAAGATCGTCTTTCACGGCTTCGAGGAAGTCGGGGTTGCCGGCGATGGGCGCGTAGGCTGCCCACTCTTCTTCTTTGACCTCGCTTACTATGCGCGCCGCGGTGGGCAGGATGGCGAGCTTGCCGTCGTCGTCCAGGAGCACGCCGATCGTCGCGTTGAGGATCGACTCCCCGCGCTTCATGCGAACGCTTGCTTCTTGATTCAAGGCGAAGATGGGGTCTTCGCCGGGGCGGTCTTTTTTGATGAAAGTTGTCAGCACGACCGCCCTTTTATAGCACGATGCGCTATTCGAGATCGACGTCGATGCCCACCATTTTCATCAGCCGCAGCGCGTTCGTCGACCGGACCACGCCAGAGCGCAGCCGGTAGTCGAACGACATCGTCGAGACGCCGTCTCGTGAAGGCGCGACCTGCTCCTCGAAATGAACCTTGTCGAGGCGCCGATCGAGATCGGGTTTCAGGTCGAGCAGGCCGATGTCGTGGGTGGACACCGCTCCCATGGCTCCGTTCTCGAGCAAGTGGCGCAGGACGGAGCGGGCGCCGATCACGCGCTCGCGCGAGTTGGTCCCCTGCAGGATCTCGTCGAGCAAGAAAAATAGCGGGCGACCGGTCGACATCCCGTCCACGACTCGCTTCAGTTTTTCGAGTTCGGCATAGAAATGACTGACGCCTTTGACCAGTGAATCGCGAGCCCACATGCTGGTGCGCACCTCGAAAGAAGAAATGACGAGCTCGCGTGCGACGACCGGCGCCCCGGCCATCGCCAACACGGCGTTCACCCCCATCGAGCGCAGCAGCGTGCTCTTGCCGCTCATGTTGGAGCCCGTCACCAGCAGGGCCGTTCCCGGGCCGCGCAGCTCGACGTCGTTGCAGACTCGCGCCCTGGGCTCGATGAGGGGGTGTCCCAGCTCTTTCGCGCGGAAAGCGGGCTCTTGGGAGAGCTCGGGCCAGGCGAGCTCGGGATGATCGTGGGCGAAACCACCCAAGCTGGCGAGCGCTTCGACCTCGCCCAAAACGTCGAGCCAGCGACGCACCCGCGTGCCGGCGTGTGCTTGCCATTTCTCGAGCGCGAGTACGCAATGCAGATCCCAGAGAACCAGCGGTGCGATGAACAGCCGGAAGACTTCGTTGTGCCGAGCGTCGAGGAAGGCGACGATCTTCGACAGCCGCCGCACCGCATCGGACGCGCGGTCCGAAGATCGTCCGAGCTCGTTCTGCAAGCGGCGGAGCCCCTCGGTTTCGAACGACTCGTTTTCGACGAGCTCGAGCATCGAACGGTAACGCGCGAGCGCTCCCTCCCGCGAGCTGACCGCCGCGGCAACGGGCTCGACTTTGGGCAGCAGGGCGAATGAGTAGATCCATTGTCCCGCCACCCACGCCAGCCAAACCTTGGCCGATAGCCAGCCCATCTCCATCACAAAGAAGCCGAGTAACGTGACTGTGGGCAGTGTGAAGGAGAGCACTCGAACCAACGGAAGCCGGCTGACGGCAGGTTCCCCTTCGGCCCACGCGAGAAGCGGGTCGGGGTTGGGCTTGTCGGTTGAGATGAGAGTTCCCAGCACGGCGAGCTCTTCTCGCAGGGTCTCGTGCCGGACCAGCTCGCCCACCGCCCCTTGCCGTTGGACCACTGTCTCGACGCTGCTTGGTTCGCTGAGCCAGCGCGCCAAGCAGTCTTCGCCGCGCCGCGTGTGGGTCGAATCGATGAGTTGAAAGACCGACGCCTCGCCGAAGATGCCGAGATCGGAAGTGTAGGGGTGCGTGTCGGAGACGAACCGATCGCCGCGCGCCGGGTAGCTCTGAAACTTGCCGTCGATTCGCTCGAGTGCCCAGCGGTGAAAAGCGATCGCCGCCGCCACGCGTCGTTCGGCGCGGTCGAGCCGGGCATGCCAGACGACGAGCAGGATGAAAGCCAGCCCCGATATCCCGGCCAACCACGACGCCCACGGCGCGAGAAAGCCGAATCCGCGGGCGCCGGCCAGCGAGAATGCGGCGAGAAACGTGATCAGACGAAAGGTCGAGATCCATCTCGAGGTTCGCGCATACGCTCGAGCTTGGTGCTCGAGCTCTTCCTTTCTCTGGAGGTGTCCGTCACGAGGCCTGCGCACGGGCTTCTCAAGAACGCTGTCCTTGTCTTGGGCTGGGTCTTGCATTCGTGGTCCCGGTGAAATTCGCTTGGTTGCCGCTGCTCCTCTTGGCGGTGGGGACGGCGTGCAAATCTCTACCCGAGGCTCGTCCCGGCGTCGCTGCGATTCGGTTCCGCGGCAACAGCGAATTGGGCAACTCGGACCTATCGGATCGTATCGCCACCCAGGAGACGCCTAAGTTTCTAGGTCTTTTTCGGGCATCGTGGCGAAGGTACGAGGAGTTCGAGCCCGAGGTCCTCGAAAAGGATCTCGAGCGCATCGAACACTACTACCAGCGGCGGGGGTTCTACGAGACGAAGGTGCGCGCGGGGCGCGTGGTTCCACGCGGCAAGTTCGTCGACGTGGAGATCCTCATTCAAGAAGGAAAGCCCGTTCACGTCCGTTCGGTCGTGATCACCGGGATGGAGTCCAAGGCTGCGCTGGCGTTGCGCGTCAAGGAAGGCGTTTTGCTCGATCCGGGCGACGTCTTCAATCAGGAGAAATTCGAGGCATCCACCAAGGCGATGTCGGCATCGCTGGCCACTTACGGTTTTGCCTACGCCGAGGTGAAGCCCCACGCCATCGTCGACCTCGGGCCGCGCGCGGCGGACCTCTCGTTTCAGGTCGACACGGGCGTGGAATGCAAGGTGGGCGAGGTGACGTTCGAAGGCGTGGGCGACGATTTGCCGGAAGCCGTCATTCGGCGCACCTTCGGCGTCAAATCGGGCGATCCCTACGACATGCAAGAGCTCGAGGCCGGCCGGCGCCATCTCATCAACTTGGGTGTCTTCGCCTCGGCCGATGTCGAACCGGATCTGTCGAGCCGCAACCGCACCGACGTGCCCATCAAGGTGACCGTCACCCGCTCCTCGTTGCGAGGCTTTCGATTGGGCGGAGGACTTCAGGCCGACTTCACCCGCAGCGACATTCACGCCCTCGTCGGTTGGGAACACCGCAACCTGTTCGGCGGCATGCGGCATTTCACCGTCGAAGAGCGCCCAGCTCTCGTCTTCTTCCCGACCGCACTTTCCCAACTCGACCTGCCGCAGCGTGTTTTTCCGGCCAACTCGCTGGGCGTCACGTTGAGCCAGCCGGCGTTCCCCGAGGCGCGCACCACGAGCACCCTCCACGGCGAATTCAACAACTACCCGATCATTCTTTCCCCCGTGAATCCGAGCCAGGTGGTCTTTCCCGGGTATCACGAAGTGCGCGGCATGATCGGCCCCGAGCGCTACTATTCCTCTCTCAACCTGCGCGCCGCGGTCCTCTACAATATCCAGGCGAACTTCCCTTTCGCCTACGTGGGGGAACTGAACCCGGCTTTCGATCGCGTCATCGCGTCCTACATCGATCTCAAAGCTCAGTTCGACGTGCGCGATGACCCCATTCAGGCCAAACAGGGCTTTCTCCTTCAAAACAGCCTCCAGTTCGCGGGTGGAATCTTGGGTGGGGACGCGCGCGACGTACGCATCCAGCCCCAAATGCGGATGTACGTGCCGATTTCATCGAACGTCACGTTGGCCGGCAAGACCGTGCTGGGGCTCTTGTGGCCGTTCAACTACGGCAGCACGCTCGGCACCGATTTCTTGGCCATCCCCGACGACGACGCCGCTCGTCCGTTCATCCGCGATCTGCAGCTCACCTATTTCCGTGGATTTTTCTCGGGGGGCGCCGATTCCAACCGCGGCTATGGGTACCGTGACATCGGACCGCACGGGGTCAACCCGCTCGTCATTCCCGGCTCTCTCGCCGAAGAAAAGGCGCGATGCGATCCGGCCGGCCCGCAATACGACCCCCGCTTGTGCTTGGTGGCGAGCGGCGGCCTTTCGCTCTGGGAAGCCTCGGTCGAGCTTCGTTATCCGATCTATGGCGATCTCGGCGGGGTGCTCTTCCTCGATGCGTCGGACGTGTCGGCGCGGAAATTCCAGATCCGACTCGAGGTCCCGCACCTGTCCAGTGGATTTGGCATCCGTTATGCGACTCCGGTGGGACCACTTCGTTTCGACATAGGATTTCGTATACCCGGTGCGCAGCGGCTCGGCGGAGAGCCGGATCCCCTTCTCGACGGTCCTCCCCCCAAGACCTTCCTCGGACTTCCGGCCGCAATCGCGCTTGGTCTCGGGGAAGCGTATTGATGAAAAAAATTCGCAAACCACGCAAGAGCTGGTTCGCACGCGCGGCGACCTGGCTGGGGCTCGTCGTCGTGTTTCTCGTTTCCGTCGTCGCCGGTGCTCTCCTGCACCTCGACGTGCGCGCAGCTCGACGGCTCGTCACCGACCGTGTGAACGGCGCGCTTGCGGCTCTTCCCGCGGACAAGGTGCACCTCGGCGAGCTCAGCCGGCTTTCGGTCCGCGACATCTGGATACCGTCCGCCGACCTACAGATTGGGGGCCTAGGCAGCGTCCATGTCGAGCAGATGAAGGTGCGGGTCGATTCGCTGAAGATGGCATGGTCCGCATTCACCGATCGCAACCGAACCGTCATTCGTCTGCGGAGCGTGCAAGTGGCGCTCATCGATTTCGATTTGAGACCAGGTCCGCGGCCGGAGACGCCCGAAGAACCGTCGAAAGAGTCCTCGAAGGAGCTTCACTTCAGCCTCGACGACCTGGCGATCGCGCATGCTCACGTCCACGGCAGCCTAGAGGATGGCCGTCTCGTCGACGCCGATCTCGACGCCCTTCGCGCCAGCGCGGCGATGAATGGATCGAGCGCGCGCGGCACGCTCGCCACGGCCGCCACGCTGCGCGCATTACTGCCCGAGCCCATTCAGCTCGACCTGAACGCCGAGGCTGCGCTGCCGCTCGGCGAGGACGCGAAACGCGATCCCCTGGCGCGCGACCATGCGCCGAGCGTCGCTCGTTCGGCCAAGCTGCAGGCCCGCGTGCGCGCGGGCCAAGTCCTGGTGAACGCCGCGGGGACGCTGTCTCGTGACGACGTCGATTTCGAACTGAATATTCCGGAAACATCGCCCCAAGCGATTCAGTATCTTCTACCGACCGCTCCCCTCGGGGAGCCGGCATCGGCACGCGTGCGCGTGCAGGGGCGGCTCCCGCATCTGGACGTGCACGCCGACGCTTCTGTCGGTCAGGGAAAGCTGCGGTCCGATGCAGAGATCGCCCTCGACCAAGGGCCGGCCGTGAAGATGAACCTCGCCGTGCGCGATGTCGACCTGCGGGCATTCCAGAGCGAAGGCCCAGCATCGCGCCTGGGGTTCGACGCCGAAGCCGACCTGCGCCAGGTCGAAGCGAACGGCGATGCGCTCCCGGTGGCAGGGTCCATTTCTGTGCGCACGCTCCCATCGGCGATTGCCGGCGAATCGGTGCCCGAGGTCGTCGCGCATGCGGATCTCGACGCACGCGGGATCCATGCGAACGCCGCCGTGAAGGAACCGGGCACGGCGATTCGGCTGCAGCTCGAACGGAGCCCCCAGGGACGCATCGACGCGAAGGCGGACGTCAAGGTCCCCTCGTTGGCCGCCGTCCCTCGACTCCGAAAATACGGAGTCGATGCTCGCGGGCGCGTCGATCTGCACGCCGAAGCGGTGATCGTGAAGGACCTGCTTTCCGCCCGTGCCAGGCTCGACGCCGCGCAGGTGCACGTCGACGGGCTCGACGTTGCGAGCGCACGCATCGACGCAACCGCCGCCGGCCCGGTCGCAGCGCCCCGCAGCGAGATGTCGGCTCACGTGATCGCGCTCGCGAAGTCACCGTTCTCGGTCAACGATCTGCGCGTTTCTGCGCAAGGCATCGGACAAAATTTCGGGATTGCAGCGACGGGGCGCGGCGGAATGACGGATGGTTTTGCGTTCCAAACCAAAATCCAGCGCGGCGAAGCGATGCGGTTCCTCGACCTTTCGCTGCATGTGGACCGCCGAGGGCAGTCGGTGGATGTGTCGGCACCCGAGATTGTCGTGGGGTCGGACGTCGCCGCGATCGAGGGACTGCGCATCGAAGGTTTCGGCCAACCGATCCAAGCGAGCGGGCGGCGCTCCGGCGACGTGCTTCGCGCTCGTATCCAGGCCCCCGCCGTCGAGCTGACGCGCGTGGCGGCGCTCTTGGGCGAAAGCGGTCCTCGTCTGGAAGGAAAAGGGTCGCTCGACCTCTCGGTCGATATCGGGCGTGGTCGCTCGCAGGTCGACGGACACGCGCGTCTCGAGCAGGCGGTCTTCGGATCGTCGCCCAAGGTCGATGGCACGCTCGACCTCGGCGTCGACGGGAAGGTGACCACCGGGGAGCTCACGGTTCGTAACGCGGAGATCGGGGGTGCCAAGCTTGCGATCAAGGGCGAGCTCGGAGGCCACTCGCTCGACGCCAAATCGGCTCTCGCGTCGACCGGAGAGCTGACGCTGACGACGGACCGCGTTTCCATCGAGCGGCTCTGCTCGATTGTGACGTGTCCCGAGCAGCTGCGCCGCGCCGCCTCCTCCATTCATCTGACCGCCGGCGCCCGCCTCGATATCGCGCGCGGCGGCGAAGGCGAGGGCGGCGACACCAAGGTCCACGCGGCCTTCGATGTGCACGACCGCAACGGCCGTTTCGTCTACTTCAGCGCGGACTCGCGCTTCGACCTTCGCCGCACGCTCGCGACACACAAGTTGCCCGCCGATGCTCCGGTGGAGGCCGCGTTCGGCATCGAGCAGCGATCGCTCGAACAGTTTCCACCCGATCTGCGGCCGACGCCGCTCTTGGGCAAGCTGCAAGTTCACGGCTACGCTCAGGGCACCCTGGCCAAGCCTTTCTTCGTCGTGGAAGTCGCGGCCGAAGGTTTGCGCTACCCGGGGACGCGCCGGACCAACGTCCCGCCTCTCGACGTTCAGTGGGTCACCACCTACGATCTCGAGCAGGCGGCGAGCGATCTCGACGTTCGAGCGGGGTCGGAACACGTGCTTCGTGCTTCGCTGCAAGCCAACGCGTCGCTCGAGAAGTTTCTTTCGTCGCGCGGCTCGCGCCCCCCGTGGGATGCCGGCTTCTATGCCGATCTGCACGGCTTTCCGCTGGCGATCGTGCCAGCGGTTGCGGACAACGGCATGAGTGGCGCGCTCTCCGGAAGAGTCTCCGTTTCCGGCATTCACGTCAAACCCGAAGCGCGCGGCGATCTGTCGATCGACGACGTGCGAGTCGGCAACGAGTCGACGGGACCGGCGGCGGTCTCCTTCGAGGTGGATCAGCACACCTGCATGGTTTCTCTGAATGCCGGTCGCCAAGGTTCCCCCGCTTCCGGATACGCGATGCTTCGGGCGAAGGCGGGCTGTCTCTGGAAAGACGCGACCATCCCCGGACTCGATCCGCAGGCACCTGTGGAAGCCGCGTTCGACGCTGCCCAGTTCCGCCTCGCGACGTTGCAGCCGGCGCTCGACGGAGTGGTGGAGCGCTTGAAGGGAACGCTCGACGCGCGTCTACATGCCTCGGGGCATCCCACGACGCGGGCCAACGACTGGGTGATGCAGGGAGACGTCCACCTGCGCGATGTCAACCTGTTGCCCCTCGCCGTCGGGCGTGAGATCCGCCATCTCAACGCCGATCTGAGGGCCAACGTCCCGGGTGCGCTCCAGCTCGAACGATTCACGGGTGAGATCGGCGGAGGAAAGTTTTCTGGTAAGGCCTCCGCCGATATCGGCAACAAGAAGATCGAGCGCGGACACATGGAGGTCCACGTCGCCAAGCGGGAAGCGGTGCCGCTCACCATCGAAGGCGTTTCGTATGGCACGGTCTACGGCGACATCTACGTCGACAGTCAGCTCACCAACGACCAGATGCTGGTCACCGTGCGCGCGCCGACGCTTCGTGCCGAGATGCCGCCGCAGCGTACGGCCAAGCTCGAAAAACTGGAGGACAACCCGCTCGTCGTGCTGCACCAGCCGCTCGGGCCACCACCCAAGACCAACGCCAAGGACGGCGCCGTAGGTGGAGGGCCCCCGGAGGCCAATCGTCCGCCCATTCGCATGATCGTCACCGTGGAGCTCGGCAACAACGTCGGCGTGAGCCGCGATGATATGAAGGTCGAAGTGATGACGCCCCGCCCACCGGCCAACCCGAAGCTGACGATGGATGGCGAAGCCAAGCTGGAAGGCGCCATCCGGATCCTCGGGGGACGCATCCCTGTGGCGGGCAGAGTTTTCAACATCGAACGGGGCGTGGTTCGCTTCGGTGGCAACGATCCGGGCAATCCCTCGCTCGACATCGACGCGGTCTACGAGGGGGGGGACGCGTCGGCGAGCCGCATCATGGTGCACGTCGGAGGCACCGCCAAAGAAATGAAGCTCTCGCTGCGGAGCAACCCACCCAAACCGGAAAGCGAGCTCTTGGCCACCCTGGCGTTCGGCGAACCGGCGCCGGGAACGTCGAGCACGACCGGCGCGTCGGCTCCAGGCGGTGGATCGTCGGGCGCCGGTACCGCGGCGGCCGGCGTCGGTTCGGCCATCTTGACGACGGGCATCAATCAGTTGCTCAGCCAATCGATCATTCCCATTCGCACGAGCCTCAAGGCGGGTACCGCGACGCTGGCTTCGGCGTCGGTCGAGCTCACCGAGCGGGTGCGTGTGGAGTACCTTCGCAGGTTCGGCGCGTCTCAATACGGACAGCAACAGGACGTCAACCAATTCGCGTTCGACTGGCGTTTTCGGCCGAGGTGGATGCTTCGCGCGCAGGTCGGCGATCGAGGCACGACCAGCCTCGATATCTTGTGGCATCGCTGGTACTGAGCGCGCTCACCCAAGTCCGACGGCGCACCGTATAGTAACGATACATGCGCGTTTGCGGAAGGTGTTGGCTGCTCGCCGCGGCGATCGCGGCAGGCTCGCCGTCGCTCGGAGCGGAGGCTGCGCGCGTGCGCTTCGTCTACATCGATCGATCGCGTGCCAACTGTCCCGACGAAGCCAACCTTCGCGGCGCCGCCGTGGCGCGGCTCGGCTACGATCCGTTCGCTGCCACCGGCGAAAGCACGCTTCACGTGACCATCACTCGCACGGCGCGCGGACTTCGCGGGAAGATTCGGCTCGAGGATCCACAGGGAGGCAACGTTGGTGCACGCGCCATCGAATCCAGCGGAGGCGATTGCGCCGAGCTGGCCAAAGCGATGGCTCTCGCGATCAGCATTGCCATCGATCCGCTGCGAGCTCTGGATGTTGGTCCCCCCAGCGGAGCCACACCTACGCCTACTCCCTCTCACCCGCCGACGTCCGCGCCTCTGCGCTCCGGCACGGGCGAGACGGCGACCGCTCCTTCGCCATCCGAATCGAAAGGCGCAGGGCCTCCAGACGCCGAGCCAGGTGCGCCGGCCGAAGGAATGACGCCCGCCAGGCCGGCAACGTCGCAAGCGTTCAGGGGCGAAACGGGCTGGCAGCTCTCCGTCGCCGGCCTTGCTGCGGCCGGATTCAGTTCCGGCATCGTCCCGGGGGCGAGCTTGGGAGCCGGATGGGCGGGGTCGAGCTTTGCCTTGGAAGCAGAGGGGCGGGTTGACCTCCCCGCGACGATGACGATGGCCGGAGGTGGCGGATCCATCAGGGTCTCGCCCCTCCTTTTTACGCTTGCCGGCTGCGCTCGCCTCAAAAGGTGGGGATTTTGCGGCTTCGGCCGTACCGGACGTCTCTATGGGTCTGGGCAAGGCTTTGCCGTCGATGCGGGTGGCGCCAGCTTGTTCGCGAGCGTTGGCGCGCGCCTCACGTGGGAGGCTATACTGACGGAGCCTTTCCGCTTTCGTGCGTTCATCGACCTCGATGGGGTCTTGACCGGCAATACTTTCGATGTCGACCGCAAGCCAGCGTGGGCCGTTTCCACCGTGGCTGTTTCGTTAGGGCTCGCGGCCCTGGTGCGCTTTCATTGAGAAATCCCAACTCGAGAACCCAAATGCTCGGTATGGGCAAACCAGCTCTTCCCGCGGTGACGGGCCTTCCGCCCGACCGAGAGGAGTTTGCGAGCCTTTACCATCGCGAGTTCTCGTACGTGTGGCACACGTTGCGGCGACTCGGCGTTCCCCAGCGTGAGTTGTTCGACGTCACGCAGAACGTTTTCATCGTCCTCTATCACCGTCTTCATCTTTACGACTCGAGTCGTCCGCTTCGCCCCTGGATTTTCGGCGTGGCTTTCCGGGTCACTGCCGACTACCTGCGCCTGGCGCGGCACTCCCGCGAAAGCGCGCGCGCCGACATCGAAACCATCGACGGCGCTCCCTCGGCCGACGAGCTGCTCGCTCTGCACGAGGAGCAAATGATCGTGCGCGAGGCATTGGCGGCGGTGGACCTCGAGCGGCGGGCGGTCGTGGTCGCTCACGACTTCGACGGCGTTCCAGGTCCGGAGATCGCCGACGCCCTCGGCATCCCGCTCAAGACGATGTATTACCGGCTCCGCACGGGCCGCGGGCAGTTCGTGGCGGCCGTGCGGCGAATTCAAGCGAGGCTTCGGGATCGATGAGTGACGGCAGCCCCTTTTTGCCTTCCGACATGCGCCGCTTCATCGAGGCCGATCGACGCGTGGCCGATCCTCCCGACGCGCTCAGGATGGATGTCGCGCAACATCTCGATCACAAGCTCGGGTTGGGGGGCGCGATGACGACGCCGTCCGCCGAAAATAACGTGGGGCAATGGGATTTCGTTCCCAAGAGCGGTCCTTCGCTTCATCCGTCGACGATCTACGGATGGAAGCTGGTGCTGGGTGCCTTGCTGGCCGTCGGGGCAGGCGGCTTGGCGTTGTCGCTCGCTCTTCGGTCGTCGCACCCGACACCACCGACGAAGGCGGCGACGGCAGCGATCACGGCGCGGCCTGCGGTGACAGCGCCTGCAGCTGCAACTTCACCTGAGCGTGCAGCGGGTATGCCGGTGCACCTCTCGGGCGCCGACGATGTCCCGCCGACGGAGGACGCCGACGTCCTCCCTCAGGATCGCGTGAAGCGCGGTACGAGGGTTCCGGCGGCCATGCGCGCTGGCGCGACCGCGGATCTGAAGGGAGAACGAACGGTGCTCGACGCCGCGCGCGCGGCCCTCGTCCGTCGCGACACCGTCGCCGCTCTCGCCGCGCTGCGAACTCACGAGCGCTCGTTCCCCCGCGGGCAGCTCGTCGAGGAGCGTGAAAGCATGCGGGTTCAGGCCCTCGTACTGGCGAAAGACGAGGACGCGGCACGCGCGGCCGGGCAGAGATTTCGGCGTCGCTTCGCCCATAGCGTCTTCTTGCCCGTCGTCGAGAAGGCTCTCGAGAGACTACCGTGAGAGCGCTCGTGGCCATCGGTCCGACGCTCGTCGCGTTCGTGGCCGTGGCGTGTACCTCTCACGTCGATGTTGGTTTCAGTCGTCGCGATGCCGGTTCCTCCCTCGGGGGCATCAACACCGACGGCGGTGAAGCAGGCGCGAGCGACGAAGGTGGGGGGCCCCACGGGGCCAATGCCCGCGGCGTGATTTCTGTCGCCGCGGCCCGCTGAACGCTCGCGCGCAAACCCGAAAGGGGAACCGTGTTGCAGCGGTGCACGCAAATACGCGTGATGCGCGCGCAAAAGATGGAACGAAATATGGAGTGTTCGGAAGAGAACGCTGTGGTGGTGTGAACATTCTACACGCGCGGACCGATCCATGCGAATCGCCATTGTTTCAACTCCGTCCGTTCGCGTTCCGCCGAAGGGCTATGGCGGAACCGAACTCTTCTGCGGTCACCTGGCCGAAGCTCTCCTCGCGCGCGGTCACGAAGTCACCCTTTTCGCCACCGGTGACTCCGAATTTTCCGGAGAGCTGCGCGCGTGCTATCCGAAGCCAACGTGGCCGCCCTCGGACACCGTCGAGCTCACACACATGCGCTGGTGCCTCAACGATATTGCATGCGATCGATTCGGCTTCGATGCGGTTCAAATCAATTGCGCCGTCGGCTTACGCATCGCTCGCGATCTCGGCATTCCCGTCGTCTACACACTGCACCATCACCGCGAAGAAAAACTCTCGCGCATGTACGCCGCCCATCCCGAGGTTCACTTCGTGGCCATCAGTCGGCGTCAACTCGAGCTCGAAGTCCCCCTCCGTCGCGCGACGGTGATCCATCACGGCGTCGACGTCGGCGAGTACCCGGCCTCGCCGCGCTCGAAGGGGTACGTGCTGCACCTTGGCCGGTTCGCTCCCGAAAAAGGCACCCACCATGCGATCGACGCCGCGCTACGGGCCAAAGTCCCGCTCGTGCTGGCCGGCCGTGTCCACGAGAAGGTGGATGATCACTCTTACTTCGACGACGAGCTGAAGCCGCGCCTCGAGAGGGCCGCTGCAAGGGTCCGCGTCGCCGGCGAGGCCGACCATCCGCGCAAGCTCGCGCTCCTTCAAGGTGCCTCGGCGCTACTTTGCCCCATCGAATGGGAAGAGCCGTTCGGGCTCATTGCCATCGAGGCCATGTTGACGGGCACGCCGGTGATTGGCTTTGCGCGCGGATCGTTCCCCGAGATCATCGACCCCGGTGTGACGGGCCTCTTGGTGTCCAATGTCGAAGAGATGGCCCGCGCGATTCATGCGGTGCAGGGCTATAGTCGGAGAAGGTGCGCGGCCCGCGCGCGGGAGCGCTTTTCAGCCGGGCGGATGGCCGCCGAGTACGAGCAAGCCTTTTTTTCTACGATCCGACGTCAGAGCTCGTCCGGGCTGGTCCTGGCGCACGACTTTCCTCGCCCTTCACGCCTGATCGGGTAAACCAATCGGGCGCATGGGCTCGCGGGGAGCATCCCACCTAGTATTGAGCAACGGTGCTGCGTTCGCAGTCCTGAACACGGGCGGCGACATTCGGGCGGAAGACAATCCGGAGTCCGGTCTTTTTTACGACGACACACGCTACCTCTCGCGCTCGACGCTCGAGATCGACGGCTGCCGCTTTCGCGAGCTATCGAGCGAAGTCACGCGCGAGTACGTTTCGCAGGTCGACCTGTCGCTGTCCGGCGAAGCGGTCGGCGGTGGACTCGACGACCCCAAGCTGTCTTTTCACCTGCGTCGACGGCAGCTCATCGACAAAGACATGGTCGAACGAATCGACCTCGCGAACTACAACCAACGGCCCAGCGAGCTCACGCTGATCTTTCGCCACGAAGCCGATTTCCAGGATCTCTTTCAGGTTCGCGGCTGGCGTCGTTCGGCGATCGGCCGGCTGCATCCACCGACGGTCGTGGACGTTGCGACCTATGAGTTCCATTACACCGGGCGAGACGGACACGAATACCGGACGCGCGTGCGTTACGGCCGTGCGCCCGACCATTTCGAGGCGGGCTTCGCCAGTTACCGCGTTCGACTCGAGCCGCTCGGCTCATGGACGCTGGAATATACCGTCACGATGGGTCGCGACGAGGTGGATCGCCCGCGCGCACCGGCGTCCTTCGCTCGGCACGTTCAGCGCCTCGGCGAAGCGCACCAAAACTGGCATGCCGAAGCGACGCTCGTTCAAACCGACGACGACTACTTCACCCAGTCGATCGATCGCGGCCTTTCCGATCTTTATTCGCTTTGCATACGCATCGAGGGGATGTTGACGGTGACCGCGGGTATTCCCTGGTTCGCCGCGCCATTCGGGCGCGACGGCATCATCAGCGCGTTTCAAAGCTTGCTCTTCCATCCGATGCCCGCCAAAGAAACGCTGCTCTTTCTCGCGCGCTACCAGGGCAAGGAAACCAACCCCGAACGCGACGAGGAGCCGGGCAAGATCCTGCACGAGTACCGCCGCGGAGAAATGGCGCGCACCGGCGAGATCCCCCATCGTCCTTACTACGGCTCGGTCGATGCGACGCCTCTCTTCCTCGTGCTCGCGGACGAGTACGTCAACTTCACGAACGACATCGAGCTCATCGAAGCGCTGGGTCCGTCCATAGAAGGCGCCGTTCGCTGGATTGTCGATCGTTGCGACGCCGATCCGCGGGGTCTGCTCACCTATTCGATCGGGCATGGCGGCCGGCTGCGTAACCAGGGCTGGAAGGACAGCTCCGACGCCATCTGTTTTCCCGACGGCAGCTTGGTGTCAGGTCCCATCGCGCTCGTCGAAGTGCAGGGCTACGCCGTCGACGGTCTCGAGCGGGCCGCCCGTCTCCTTCGGCGGATCGGCCGGCTCGAGGTGGTGCCGCGCGCTGAACGCCGCGCCGAAGCGCTACGCGGTGCCATCGACAATCTCTTCTTCGATGCGTCGGGCGAATGCGCCTTGGCCATCGACGGAGCGGGCGTGCCGGCGATCACACGAACGTCCAACCCTGGACATCTGCTCTTCAGTTCGGCTGTGCGTGCGGAGCGTGCGCGCAAGATCGCCTCGGGTCTTCTGGTCGGCGGACTGTGGTCCGGGTGGGGTATCCGCACGTTGAGCGCGGAGCACGCCGCGTACAATCCGCTCAGCTATCATCGCGGTTCGATATGGCCGCACGACAACTCGCTCATTGCCTTCGGCATGGCCCGCTACGGCTGGACGCGCGATGCGTTCCAGGTGCTGCGAGCTCTCTACGAAGCGTCGCTGCACTTTCGACACTTCCAACTGCCCGAGCTCTTTTGCGGTATGGGCCTCGCGGAAGCGGACTTTCCGGTAAGCTATCCGGTTGCATGCTCTCCGCAGGCTTGGGCGTCGGCGGCGCCGTTCCTGCTGTTGCGCGCTGCCCTCGGCATTTTCGCCGATGCTCCGAAGCGCGAGCTGCGGATCTACAATCCGACCTTACCGGCCTGGCTCGGTGAGGTGGTTCTCGACCGTTTTCGGGTGGGCAACACGCGCCTCAAGATCCGTTTCAGCAGAACGGGCGCCGCGTGCGCCGTCGACGTGCTCGAGCAAGAAGGAGATCCGATACGGGTTCTCGTCGAGCTCTCTCCGAACGCCTAACCCACACATCATGGCTAGTTCGTGCGCGCCGCGCGAGGCGGGAACGTCCGGGCCGTGAAGAGGGGGATCGATTTCGCCATCTGCACCCGGCGGAATGGACGTTGCTTGTATCGGGCCCGGGTTATGGCTCGCAGGTCCCGCATCGCGATCACGGACGAAAACTCCATGAAAGGCCGGAGGATCAGATGAACATCATCGACTTGTTGAAGCAGCAGCACGAGGAGGCAAAAGACCTACTCGACCGGATCATCGACCAGCCTGGCGATCGAGAATCTCGCGCGCTCGGAATGCAAGTCGCGAAGGCGCTAAGGCTGCACATGCAGATCGAAGAGAAGCTCGTTTATCCGACCGCGACGCGCGCTTTTCAAGGTGACGAGGACGACGAGGAGAAGGTCCTCGAGGCGTACGAGGAGCATACGCTTGCCCGTCACGGTCTGATGGCGTTCGAAAGCACCGCGCCGAGCGACAAGCGGTACGTGGTGAGGGCCAAGGTTTTGAAGGAGCTGCTCGAAAAGCACATCGAAGAAGAAGAGAAAGAATTCTTCCCGGAGCTCGAGAGCAAGGTCGGCGAGGAAGCCCTCGAGAAGCTCGGCGCCCAGCTCGAGCGCAAGCTTCCCCAGCTCGAGGCGGAAGCGATGCGCTCGGCGAAAGGAACGCGCGGCCGAGCGGCCACGGGCACGCGCACCCGGGCCGCTGCCGGCCCACGGCGAACACGAGCGACCGGAGCCCGCTCACGAACGGCCAAGCCTCGCGGCGGCGCGCGGACCGGCGCTCGCAAGGCTTCCAGCACCACAAGCAGCGGATCCCGGCAAGGCAACGGCAAGCCCCGCCGTGGGGAATCGACGTCTCGCTCGTAACATGGGCGAGTAGCACCGCCCGTAGCTCGGAGCCCCAGAATCTCTGCACAGTAGGGCAACTTCGCTCTATCGTAGCTTCATGCGCGTTACCTTTTATGGAGTCCGGGGCTCCATCGCGACGCCGGGGCTATCGACGGTGCGCTACGGCGGAAACACCGTGTGCGTCGACGTGCGACTCTCGGACGGCACGGTGCTCGTGCTCGATGCCGGAACCGGTA
>DASWDH010000252.1:0-2076 GCA_036395495.1 Polyangiaceae bacterium | reverse complement strand
AGCGAGGATCTGACGCAGTAATGCTACTCAGCTGCTGAAAAACCGGCGGTTCGCCGACGCCATCTCGACGAGAACCGGCGCGGGCGTCCAGCGCTTGCCGAACGCGTCTTCGTAGGCGCGCATCCGGCGCAGAATTTCGCCGGCCCCGAGTGCGTCGACGAAGCGGAAAGGGCCGCCGCGGAACGGGGGAAAGCCGAGCCCGAACACGGCGCCGACGTCCCCGTCGCGGGCATTCCTGAGAACGCGCTCTCCAAAGCAATGCAACGCCTCGTTGACGAACTGGAGCGAGCAGCGCAGCTGAATGTCTTCGACGGAGACTTTGGCCTTTCCGTCCGGCTCTGCGAGGCCGAGCGTCGGGTAGATCGTCGGATCGACCTTTTTTCCTTTGCCGGCGCGTTGGGTCGCTTGGCCGTAAAGATAAAAGCCCTTTTCGTTTTTTCGCCCTTTGCGGTCGGCGGCAACGAGCTTGGCGACATTGGGGGGTGGATCGAGCCGGTCGCCGAACGCTTGGAGCATGATTCGCCCGACGTGGGCGGCAACATCGATGCCCACCTCATCGAGCAGCGTGAGCGGACCGACCGGCCAGCCCCAGTCGACGAGCGCCTTGTCGATGGCTTCGACCGACACACCCTCGATCAGCAGCCACGAGGCTTCGTTGAGGTAGGGCGCGAGCACGCGCGAGGTATAAAATCCGACGCCGTCGTTGACGACGATGACGGTCTTGCCCTGCTTCTTTCCCACCGCGACGGCCGTCGCGACCACGCTAGGGTCGGTCTTCTCGGTCCGGATGACCTCGAGGAGCGGCATCTTGTGAACGGGGCTGAAGTAGTGCATCCCCACGACGTTTTCCGGATGCTCGGCGACTTGGGCGATTTGGGAGATGGGCAGTGACGAGGTGTTGGAAGCGAAGATGACCCCCGGCTTTCCGCGTTGTTCGACCTCGCGAAGGACCTGGTGTTTGATCTCCAACTCCTCGAACACGGCCTCGATGACGAGGTCGGCGGTGCGCAGCCCGGAGTCGTCCGTCGTGGCGGTGAGCAGAGCGAGCTTCTGCTCTCGCTCGATGCGGGTCATCTGCTTCTTCTTCACCCGCTCATCGAGAAGATCGGTGATGGCGCGCACTCCCTTGGCCACCGAAGCGTCGTCGCGGTCCTTCACCCGCACCGAAAGCCCCCCGATGGCCGAGCTGACGTAGGCGATACCCGATCCCATGAGGCCGGCCCCGAGCACGAACACTCTTTCGACCGGTCGCGGCTTGACCTGGGGGTCGTCGACACCGGTGTCTTTCTTCAGTGCCGTGGTGGCGAAGAAGATCTCCATCAGGTTACGCGCGATCGGAGTCACCGCGAGCACGCCGAACGAACGGGCTTCGACCTCTTTCGAAGCGGCAAAGCCGTCCGAAGCGTACGTCTTCAGCACTTCGATGATGGCGAGCGGAGCCGGATAGTGGCCATGCGTTCGCTTCAGGGTCATCGAGCGCGCTTTTTGGAAGAGAATCGTTCGACCGACCAACGTGTCCTCGAGCGCGAGGCGGGTGAGCTCGCTGCCGAGCGGCCCCTTTTTGCGCGGTGGTTTGGGCTTGTTGCCCGCCGCCAGCGCCAGCGCGAGCTCGATCGCCGCGCTCTCGAGAATGGGACGGGCGACGACGTCGTCGGCGACGCCGAGCTGGCGTGCCTTGGCCGGACGCATATTTTTGCCGGTGAGGCCGTAGTCGAGCGCCGCCTGAAGCCCCGCTTTTTCGGCGAGTCGCTGCAGCCCATTGAGTCCGGGCAGCAAGCCGAGCTGCACCTCCGGAAATCCGAGCACCGTTTTCTTGTCATCGCTCAGCACGCGCGCCTGGCAAGCGAGGGCGACCTCGAAGCCTCCCCCCAGGGCTGCCCCATGGATCGCCGCAACGAAAGGCTTGGTCGACGCCGCCAGTCGCGCGATCGCCTGGTGCCCGGCGCGACAGAGATCCTCTGCCGGTTGCGCGGTCGCCGCCGACTTCAACATCTCGATATCGGCTCCGGCGATGAACGTGTCGGCTTTACCGGAGATGAGCACGGCCGCCTTCACACGCTCGTTCTTCTCGATGTC
>DASWDH010000251.1:0-7819 GCA_036395495.1 Polyangiaceae bacterium | reverse complement strand
CGAGAAGGCGACTCGCTCGGAAGATACGAGCTTTTGTCCTGCGTGGGCCGCGGGGGCATGGCGACCGTTTGGGCGGCGCGCCATCACGGGGCTCACGGCTTTTCGAAGATCGTCGCCCTGAAGACGATGCTTCCCGCTCTTTCGGACGATCCCGATTTCCAGCGCATGTTTCTGGTGGAGGCGCGCGTCGCCGCGCGCATCCGGCACCCCAACGTCGTCGAGACGCTCGATCTCGGAGAGGAAGACGGGCTTCTCTACATCGTCATGGAATGGATCGATGGCGAGACGCTCAGCGCCATCATGAAGCGCGCCTTTCTGCAGGGAGGAGTATCCCTCGCGGTTGGGCTGAAGCTCATCGTGGACGCTTGCGCTGGCGCGCACGCCGCTCATGAGCTTTGCGACGACGACAACCGGCCGGTGGGCGTCGTCCATCGCGACGTCAGCCCGCCGAACATTCTCGTTTCTTATAGCGGGGGCGTGAAGCTGGCCGACTTCGGTGTAGCGAAGACGATCGACATCAACAACACCTGCACCCTGGCGGGTCAGGTCAAGGGCAAGCTTCGCTACATGGCACCGGAGCAGCTTCTCTCGGCGCCGATCGATCGTCGGACCGACATCTTCGCTCTGGGAATCAGCCTGTACCAGCTCACCACCGGGCGGCACCCTTGGGGGGGCGAGACGGCCACCGAGACGATGCACAAGATCCTGTCCGAAGCGCCCGTTTCGCCGGGAAGCTTCGCCGACAGCTACCCCGCGGAACTCGAGCGGATCGTACTCAAGTCGCTCGCTCGCAATCCCGCCGAGCGGTTTCAAACCGCCGCGGAAATGGCGCTCGACATCGAGAACTTCGCCCGGTCTTTCGGAACGGTGGCCACGAATCGCGAAGTGGCTGAGTACGTAAGCTCGTTGCTCGGTCCACACGGCGTGACCAGGCGCGACGCACTACGGCTCGCCATTCGTCAGGCCGACGCCCGCAACGTGCGCGACACCGCGAAAGAGGTTCGGCTCCCCGAGCATTTGCAGCAAGCGCGATCGGCGGTCGAAGCGAATGAAGAAGGGGTGCCGGCAGAAGCAGCGAGCCACGCCGCCGAGATCGTCAGCGTGCATCCATGGACTTCGAATCAGGGCCTGCCGGCCTTGTCTCACGACGGCGGCAGTGTGGTGATGCCCCATTCTGTTTCCATCAGCATCGCCGAGTTCGTATCGTCGTCACGGACGAAAGGCTCGAAGCGTGCCCTACTCATCAGTGCACTCATCGTCGCCGTCATGATCGCGTATACGATCGGCGTGCAACGTGGGCCGGCGGCGGATGTCGCCATAGCTGCCGCGCCGTCGAAACCCATTCCCGCGCTGGAAGAAGCATCGCCAAGCGAGACGCCGAGCGAAGCCAAAGTGGACCACGAGTGTGCCGCCGCGTCGGCAGAGGCACAGCCTCTTCACGCCTACTCCTCTTCGACCATGACGACGCGCCAACTCTACGGTCGACCGATCCCCGGCGGTCAGGTCAGGCGGCCGAAGGGTTTCGTGGTCCCCCCCGCTGCAACCGCCGCGGCGGCCCATAACCAGGAACCAGACGTCGGATTCTGATCCCGAACTCCACCGGATTCATCCGAGCTTCCGCCACAACATGGCAAGCCAGGGCTGCTCGTATCGCGGGAGCCCGGCGGGCCGATAATAGTGGTCGATTTCGGCGAAGCCTGCCGTCGAGATGAGCTGGCGCCATCGATTGATCTCGAAGTAGCAGCCATAGCGATCTCCCGACCAGCCCTCTTCGTCGATCCCTCGCGGATTCGAGCAAAAGAGGACGCCGCGCGGCTTCAGCGCGTCCCGCAGCTCGCCGAGAACGCGTGGGAGAGCGTCGCTCGGTACGTGAAAGAGCGAAGCGTTGGCGAAAATACCGTCGAACTCGGCGCCGGGCAGTGCGAGCTCGAGGAAATCCTGCTCCCAAACGTCGGCCCCGCTGTATTCCCGTGCCATCTTCACGAAGGATGCGCACCCGTCCAACCCGACGGCATCATGTCTACGCCGGCGAAATTCCGCCAGATCGCGGCCCGGGCCGCATCCAAAATCGAGAATGCGAAACGGTCCGGAGCCTTCGATCGCTGAGAGAAGCGCGTCGACGTTCTGGGTGACGGAATGGCAGCGAGTTCCCCGCCAAAACTCGTTGGCATTGCCTTCGTAATACTGCAGCGTTCGCCGGCTCGTTTCCGCAGCCATGCGCGAGCATAGCTCATACGCCGGTCAGCGCTCGAGACCTAGCGCCGTCGGGTGTTTCGGTTGGTAGAGGTGGAGGTTCCCTCCCCCCGGAACAACGAGCGTCGTCAGCGATCCCCATTCCTGCTCACGGACGGGCCCGGTGAACTCGACGCCTTTCTTTTTCAGGTCGTCGATCGTCTTGTGAAGGTCGTCGCACAGCAAATAAATCTCGTGCTTGCCGCCCGCCTCGTCGGTCGGGTGAACGCCGAGCTCCGCCGGTGGCAGTGCGAAGATGGGCCAACCTCCGCCGGCATCCACCGATGATAATCCCAGCGTCTCGGCGAAAAACTTCCGAGTCGCCTCCGCGTCGTTCGCATACATGATGGCGTGAATTCCCGTAATCATGGCTCGCCCTCCAGAACTGCGCGCGTCACGGTAACCGGACGCGCCACCTTTCACAAGGCGGTCAGCTCGAGAACACCGCCGTTCTACGGACAAGCAATGGGAATGCCGACGCAGGTACAAAACGAATTGTCGGCGAAAGGAGTGACCGTGCTCGCCATCCTCTGTCGCAGCGCTCTCCGGCGTCCTCGACGCCTGCTGATCCAAACGCCTCGTCCGAACCGGACGAAGATCGGCTAGTGCATCGTTTCGATCGAAACGATGCACTAGAAAATTCGCGGAGCGAATTTTGGGTCTGGGCGAAGCCCAGCAAAAACAGTCTAGTGCCGCGATGCGCGGCGCAGCCGCGTGTGCGAAGCACCCATCATCTCGATGGAATCGCGGCACTAGAGCCGCAGCGGGTGCTTTTTTCGATGGAATTCCGACCGGTGGCCATGAGCAACTGGACGGATGAAACAGCTTTTGCCCCATTTGGCAGCTTCCCTGGTCGCGATCGCCGGCTGCGGGGACGTGGCGGCAGGCGGGGGCGACCCAGCCGGCGGCGCATCGGGAATCGGCGGGGCAATGGCTGCCACGGCGAGCGGTAGCGGAGCGGCTGGATCGGGTGACACCGCCAGCACATCGGGCGTGGGCGGCAGCGTTTCGGCAGGCGGCAGCGGAGGGGGCGGCGCATCGGGGACGGGGGGCACCGGAGGCGGAACACCCTCTGATTCGGTGTTCCGCGTCGATGGCGTGGCGACCTGGCGCGCCAACGCCAAGGCAGCTTACACGATCATTCACGATGATCTCTGCGACCCGAGCACCTTCGGATCCTTCGATCACGCCGATCCCGCGCTCGTGGCGCGGGGACTGCACGCCGGATTCGGCGCCAATCCGAACACCTGCAACACGGCAAACAAGTGGCCGGCCGTGAAGACGCTCGTGAGCCATGGGCACGATGTCTTCAATCACTCCTGGGATCACGCGTGCATCGGCGATGCGACCGCGTGTGGGGGCAACAGGTACTCGGCCAATCTCGCCCTCGAGATCGACCAAGCCGGTCAACTCATTCAAACCCAGACCGGCATCGCGCCTCAATTCTTCATTTTCCCCTACGATGTCTGCGGCACGACCGCGATCGCGCATCTGCAGCAGGGTGGTTACCTGGGCGCACGCTGCGGTGCTCATGGCGTCAACCCCAGCGGTTTTACGAATGGCTTTACCGTCCAATTCGATGTTTGGGGGCCGAACTTTTCGATCTACGTGGCGGCGGGACCCTGTCAGGGCAAGACCAAGCCGGATTCAGCTTCCAGGCCGAGCCGCGATCTTCCGCTCGACTGCCGCATGTACGTCCTCAACCATTTCGTCGATGAGGCCATCGCGAAGGGGGGTTGGGCCAACCGCGAAATGCACGGGTTCGAAGACAACGCGGGAGCCTGGGAACCGATTTCGGTCTCCGATTACACGGCGCATCTCGATTACGTCAAGTCGAAGATCGATGCAGGAGATCTGTGGATGGAGGGTCCGACCCCGGTCGTGAAGTATCGCTTCGCGCGGGAGAAGTGCACCCTGCCCACGCTGAGCGCGGGCAATACGCTGAAGTTCGCCACTCCTTCCGCCGAATGCTCCAAGTACGCCACCACCTTGAGCTTTCTCGTATCGACGACCGATGGCTCTGATCCGGCGATGCTGAGCATCCGCCAAGGAATGACGACGTCGTCCGCCAAGCGACTGTCGGCCGGCCACTACGTCGTTGACGCCGATCCCTCGCAAGGCGACGCTGTCTTGTTGAATTGATCCGCGTCGCTCGGCCCTCCGAATCAGATCAAGTTGGCAACGAACTGAACGAGCTCGAGTTGGTCGATGAGCTCGGCTCGGTGGCTCACTTCCACGTGCTCGAGCAGCGGCGAGACGAGCGAGACGTGCTCGTGCTGACCGAGCTCTCGGTCGGCCCACTCGGTCTCGCTGGCGGGGATCACGCTATCGGCCGCGCCATGAAGCAGATAGACGGGGCAAGCGATCCGCTCCAGGCTGCCGCGCGGCGAAAGCTCTGCCAGCTCCGGAACTCGCTCCGCGAGCACCGCCTCGAACACGGGGCGAAGCTCGTACAAGTGATGCGATTCCAAGAGCGCAAACAGATGCTCGGCCTCCGGCGACTCGCGCCGAACGACGAGTGCCCTGGCGCGATCGCGCTGGTCGTGCAGCCACGCCTGCAGCACTTCTCGCATCAGCTCGCGATCGGCTTCCGGTACGAAGCGCGACAGATTGCCGTAAAGCAACACGAGCAGTCCGTATTCGTGAGCTTGCTTCTCCAGCACGCCATTGGGCGTCTCGACGCGATTCTCAGCAAAAAAGCGCAAGACGCGCGTCAGATCGTGATGCCCTCCTATGCTCGCCACCCAGGATAGATTGCCGCCGACCGCCGGCTCACTCGCCGCCAACAACGACAGGCCGCCGGCGAAACTGAATGCGAGTAGGCCGACGTGCGGTTCGCTCAGCAGATCGGTTCGCGCCGCGAGATACTTGACGCTATCGGCGATCTCGCGCGTGCTGCGAGGGGTGATGCGATAGTCGGCCAGATCGCGAAGCTCCGGAGTGAGGACCGTGATGCCCGCCTGCGCGAGCGCGTTGGCGAACGCGACCAAACGCTTCTCATCCATGCCCTGGTAATGGACGCCGTGAGCCACGACGATACCCGGCGTTCGCTCGGCGGCCGGTGGCCGGTACAAACGACCGCGAATGGCACCGAGCTCGGAGGGTATCAGCAGAGTTTCGGTGACCGGCGATGCCTCGGCGTCGCGGCTCGCCGGCTCCGACGTGGAGCTCGTATCGAGTCGTGTCAGGAGCCGTTCGGCTCTCCAGAACCGACCGCCGAAGCGCAAGGCAACGGCAAGCCCCAAGAGAGCCACAATGCTCCAGAGGATGCGCGCTCCAACTTGCACCCACCCATACTAGCCGCAACTCCCGCGGGGCGACGGTTTTCGGCACATCGGATTACAAGAGAGTACAAGTTCTTATCGCTTATCGATCATCGGCGCGGGCAAGCGACCGCGGCCGAATACCCAAGCTGCGATGAAGGCGTCGACCAGGGTAGACCCGCGAGGTACGGCCTTGGGTGGCGTAAAGAGATCCACAACCGGTCTCGCTCATGACCAACGGGCTGCGAGATCCGCGCAGCGCCGCCGGGACTTTGGTAAAAGCCGGCCGGTCCAGGCTCGCAGGATTTCACGCCGCATCGGCTGCGGTGTCTAATGGTCGTGGTGAGCGACGAGGGCTTCCAATACCTGGTGGTTGAGCATCATGGCGAAATCTATCGCTATCTGGTGCGCATCACCGGTCGTAGCACCGACGCCGACGACCTCAGCCAGGAGACGTTCCTGCGGGCGTTTCGGGCCTACGCGTCGGGCAAGCTCTGCGGCGATGCGCGAGCCTGGCTGTTTGCGATCGCGACGAACTTGATGCGCAATCACTTTCGCTCTCAGAAGCGGCGCCAACGCGCCCACGACGCGATGATGATGCGCGATGTTGCAACCGAGCCCGACGGCGCCTCGGGCCGCGAAGTCGGCGAAATCATCGAAGAGGTCGTCGCCGAGCTGCCCCTCAAGCAACGTGCCGCATTTCTCCAACGCAAGGTGCACGGCTTCGAATACGACACGATTGCCAAGAATCTCGGCTGCTCGCCGGACAGCGCGCGCGCCAACGTCTTCCAAGCAACGAAGAAAATCCGTCGGGCGCTGGACGGCAGCGCGAAGCGCGTCGACGGGAAGTCGTCGCACGCAAAGGAGGGGCCGTGAAGCCACTCGACTGTGCTCGGATCGAAACTGATCTTGCGGCCGTAGCGGCCGATGAAGGGAATGCCGCAGCTCAGCGTCGCGTGAGCGCTCACATCGAGCACTGCGAAGCGTGCCGCGCCATGCTCGACGACTATCGAAACGTCGAGTCCGAGTTGGCTGCGTTGCGCGAGCGGCGGGTCGACCCCGGACACCTCGGTCAAGCGCGCGAGCGTCTCGAGGCTGGACTCGCCGACTTGCGACGGCGCATCGTGCGCTATGCCATCTTTGCTTCGCCGCTCGGAAACGTTCTGGTGGCGCGTACCGAAATGGGCGTCGTGCTCGTCGAATACCTGCGCGGGCATGCGGCTCGATGGCCGGCGATGCTCGAGGCCGAGGGGCTCGAACCGATCGAGGATGAAGCCGAGCTGTCTTCGCTGCACCGCGATTTCGGCAATTACCTGGCGGGCCGATCGCGGCAGCTCGATTGGCCGGTCGATTGGCGCCTCGTGCGCAGCGACTTCCAGCGCGAGGTACTGAAGGCGACGGCAGCGATCCCCTACGGCGCCGTCGTCTCTTACAAGCGAGTCGCGCGCGAAATCGGCCAGCCGAAGGCCGTGCGAGCCGTTGCCCAGGCACTCCGCCACAACCCGGTGGCGATCGCGATTCCTTGCCATCGTGTGATCGGCAGCGAGGGCACGCTGGTCGGATACGCGGGGGGCAAGACCGACCTCAAGGAGAAGCTCTTGTCGGTGGAGGGTGTACCGGTCGAACGCGCGCGGGGAGACTATCGGGTGGCCCGAGATTCCATGTACGTGCTGGTGCCGGGCGATACCGAATATTGCCTGCCGAGCTGCCCGTCAGCGGAAACCTTGCGTTCCGGATGGCCTACCCTGTTCGGCTCGCGCGAACGGGCCGAGTCCGCCGGCTATCGACCGTGCACGACGTGCCGACCCGACCTTCATCCACTGGTCCCGCGGAGAACGCCATGAAGACCCGGCTCGCCCGCCTGGGGTGGTGCGCCGTCTTGCTCGTTGCTGCGTGTGGCAGCGGACGGCCGCGCGTCGAGTCATCCTACGGAGCTTCGGCGGTTACCTGCTCGGTGGAGGATCGAAGGATCGTGGTTCCGGCCGGCGATCTCGAGACGAGCGCGTCGGCGGTCGTGTTGGTCGTCGCCGACTTGGACAACGGCCGCACCCGCTATGGAGCGGGCGTGGTGGTGGACCAAACCGGTGGCGTGGTGACCAGCTGGCATCTTCTTTCCGGTGCACGGGCCATTCACGTGATGTTTTATCGCCGAGGACGCCCGAGCTACACGCCCATGGATGGGGGGCTCGGCCGTTTCCTCGCAGAGAACCGGGTAGCGCTGATGGACGCCGTCATGCTACGCGCCGATTCCAATCTCGACATCGCGTTGATTCGTGCGCACGCCGACACCTCGCGCATTCCGAAGCTCCCACTCGCAGACGACC
>DASWDH010000250.1:0-21254 GCA_036395495.1 Polyangiaceae bacterium | reverse complement strand
CGTTCTTGGTCGCCGAACAGGTCTCGACCGCTTTGGACATCTTGTCGACGTACGCGCTGCGGCGCGTGGTCGACAGCTCGGTCACCGCGCAGAGAAGTCCGTACTCGCCAACGTAGTGGTTCTGTGTGTTCTGCCGATCGTAGCCCGAGGTGGTCGTCGCCAAGCTCGCCGCCCGCATCGCGAAGACGCCGATCGCCGTGAGCATCGTCAGCACCATCACCACCACGAAGATGGCGGCACCCCGCTCATTCGCTCGGTCGGGGAAGCGCCCGAACCTGGCGGCAGTTACCATGCGACCCCTGCGAGGTTCGGAAGCCCGATGTCCGCGGTCAACGTGCGCGCGCGCGCGAATCCACCGCCCGGAAGCTGGTAGCGAAAAAGATTGCCCGCTGGTGCTTCGATACCCGCCGCTCGATCAGCTTCCCGCGATCGAACGGCGAATCGTGCTCGTACCGCACGGATCCGGTGCGGGCCCCTGTCGGTCGCCCCGACTCCGGCGAAGTACTCGTAGTTCTTGGGATCGCCGATCGCAAATTGCGAAAGCTCGGGATCGAGGTTGGCCGGCGTCTTGAAGCCCGCGGCGACGGTGAGCCCGAACTTGAGGTCCACCGCGTACTCCGCCACGATCTCCAGCGAGTCGGCCATCTCCGCCTCGTCGCTGTCGAGCTCGACCCGCACCAGCTCGCGCCGGCTCTCGTCGCCGGGCGCCGTCGCGCCGGCGGCGTAGAGAGGCTTGTAGCCTTCCGGGGGATTTTTCTGGACGTTGCGGATCTCGTAACGGATTCGATTGACGACGTTGGCCTGCATGCCCACGCCGAGCCCCTCGACACCGCAAGTTCCTCCGGCTCGCTTGAAGGGGATGGCGGGATCTCTTTTCAGCGAGACGACCATCTGGCCCGAACCGTTCACCGCATAGCTCTCGATGGCCCCGAACTCGTATTTCCCCCCTGCATCCAGAATGCGAAGGACACGCCCGGCCTTGAAGATTTGAGGCAGCGTCCCGCCCTCGGCTCCGCCGTAATCGGTACGCGCGATCGCTCCGGTGTTGGCTTGCAGGTACACGTTGTACTTGCCCTCTTCCTCGACGACGGTGCGCACCGGAAACGTCTCCGCCGAGCTGTAGCTGCCCGAAAGGGTGAGCTGGTCGGGCGCGAGGGAGTTCAGGGAGTCCTGCGCGTCGGCGGGCTTGGCCTCGAGAATCCGAATGGCGGCGAGCGACGCCATGCCGCTGGGCAAGAGGGCGGGGTTGCCGCAGAAGAAGGGGTCGCGCTGAATGTTGGACGTCGCGAGAAAGCCGGCGCGGGCGATATCGGCGCGCAGGCGGTCGAATCCCAGCGTTGCCGAGAACTGCGCGTTGGCGAGGCGTGCTTCCTGCTGGAAGAACCTCGAGCTCTGGCGCGCCAGAGCAAACGCGCCGATGGCCACGAAAAGCCCCGCGGTGACCGCGACCAGCAGCTCGATCAGCGTGAAGCCCCGCGTTCGTCTTCTCGATCGCATTAGCATTACTGCGTCAGATCGTCGCTGCCAGATCGTTTCATCGGAGTAGCCAGAGGCCCACTCAAGTACTGACCGGACAGGCGGAACTGGCTGTCGGCGAAGCCGAAGAGGCCTGGCGGCCATTCCGGTCTGATGCGCCCTACCGACGGCCTCGCCGTCATTTGCGTGGGCGAAACGCGGCAATTGCTGATCGTGATCTGTCATCGCCAAGATCTGACGCATAATGTTAACGGGCCATGTTCTGAGCGATGGCGCTCGTGACGTAAACGAAGTGATAGCGGTCGACGGCCGGCGAAACTTCGCTGAGATCGGTGCTCGAATCGCAGAGCGGTTTGCCCGCCTGAACGACGCCGCCACCCCCTTCGCGCAACCAGTAGACGCGAACTTCGGCACGAATGAGATAGGGCGGCGAGACGATAGGAGGAGGTCCGTAGAGCCAGGTGAGACGGACGTTGGTGCAGTAGATTCCTTTGTCGAGCTCGGTGTCGTTGCCGAAAGCGTCGGCCGCGGGAGTCGTTTTCGAGTTATCGGCTAGCGGTAGGAACCAAGGGCCGTTCACGTTCTTGAGCCACGTCGTGTCGCCGAGATCGCTCCCCGGGTTGGTCGGGGAAGGGTGATTCCATTGCAGGGCATCGGCGCGCAGCCGCTCGATCCAGGTGCGTGCAATTTGGTTGGCGAGCACGAGATTGCGAGCGTCGCGGTTGGCGACGGCGGTCACCTTCTGCATGGCGATGATCCCGCTCGTGCCGATGGCGAGCATGGTGAGCGCGATGATCACTTCGACGACCGTGTAGCCCCCCGACCTTTTCATAGCGCGAGCCTCGACGCGCCCGTGGGTAGAACGAGCACCGTGCGAGTGAGACCGAGGCCATCGAACGGGCTCACGTCCACCTGCGGAACTTCGGTCATCGGGATGAAAGCGCCGGTATGCGCTCTGCGCCAGTACGGCCGGCCGAGGGGGCTGAAACAGATGTCGATCGCATTGGCTCCCGACGGATCGGCGCTCGTCTTGAACTTGAGCTGGACGTTGCTGTAGACACCCCACTTCGCAGGCTCGAAGGCGGCGATCAAGTGGTTCTGAGCACTCCCGGCATTCCAATCGGTGTTGCCGCAGCTCGTGGCGGGTAGACCGACGCAGCTCTGCGACGGCTGGTCGTTTTTGGCTTCCCGCACTTCGACGGCGCCACGGGATTCGGCTTTCGCATCGAAGCGCACCATCACCGCCGCCCCCCGACCCATCGCGATCGAGCGAGCCTGTCGATAGAGCAGAGCGATTTCGTGCGCTGCCTGGTTCATGCGACGGTCGTGCATTTGCGTTGCGATGGACGGAATGGCGAGCGTCACCAGAACGCCGATCATCACGACGACCACCATCAGCTCGAGCAAGGTGAATCCGAACGTCGCTGGCGTTCTTGCGTGTCGAGCTCGTCGGACCATCACGCCGCGAATCCCGAGCAAGGGACGTGCCTGCGGTCGGCAATCTTTGCAACGGATTTCGTTGGGATTTCTGGCCTGTTCCACGCACCGAGCCAGCACGAATTTGCAAGCCTACGCAAAAAGGTGCGCCACCGGCGCGGGCGCGACAAGTGGGGATGTGTGGGTGGCGGCCGATGTTGCCCCGCCCGGCGCGTTGCCGTAGGTAGCGGGCATGCATCGGACCTGTGCGGTAATCGCGGCACTTGCCTGTTTCGCTTGCAACAAGGACAGCTCGTCGGGGACGCGCGGTTCCGCGCCTCCCCCGGTGGAGAGCGCCTCGAAGCCGGGGGTTTGCGCCGCTGGGGGCGGCCAGATCGCCGATCCGGCGGTCGCCGCCCTTTTTCCCCGGCAGGCCGCCGGCTACTGTCTCGATCCCAACGGCGAGACCCGCGTGTTCGGCGAGGGTGGCAAGCTTTCGATGGACGCGATCTGTACCGAAGCGTTCGATGGTGAATGCGAGGTCTACAAGGGGTTCGGGCTGAAACGCGTCGTGCAGCTCCGCTACGTGGACGGGGCGGGCTCGCCCGGCTCGGTCGAGGTGTACCTCTCGCAGTTCGGGTCGGTGGACGGCGCCTATGCCATGTTCACCAAGCGCGTCATTGCCGACAGCGATCCGCTCGAAGCGGCTCCACGCAAGCTGAGCGCCGGAGGCGCCGGGGCGCTGGGAACGGGGCGCGCTTACGTGTGGAAAGGATCTCACCTCGCCGAGATTCAATACGCGAACGAACAAGAGACGCCCGCACAGATGAAAGCCTCGAGCGAGCGTCTGTTGGTCCCGATCGCGACCGAGATCGGCCAAAAGCTGCCCGGCGCCGCGGCGCTTCCGGCTGCCGCGTCGAACCTGCCCGCCGACAAAATGGTCCCGATGGGCATTCTCTATTTGCCGAAGGATCTGCTCGGCCTTGAGGGCGCAGGAGCGGGTGCGATGGGCTTCTACAAGGACGGTGAGAAGCGCTACCGCGTCCTCTGCGCCGTGCGCGACGACCCCGAGCAAGCGAAAGACGTCATCAAGACGATGAGCAAAGTTCGCGGCGCCGCCGAAGAGAAGGGCATCGGTGAGAACGCCTACCGCTTCGTCGTGCAAGACAAAGACGGCAGCAAGATCGAATGGGTCGTCGCGCGTGCAGGCAAGACCGTGCTCGGCATCGGTGACGAGGAGTTCATCGTGCAGCCGGGCATGGCGCCGGCAGAGCACGAGAAAATCAGCCTGTCACGGGAAGAGAAGAACGCGCGCCTCAAGGCGCTCGTCAAATAACGTCATTCGCCGAGGTGAGCGAAGACGCCGGTCATCACCGGCTCCGGGCGCTCTTTGACGCCGACGCGCGCAGCGACGACGCCGCCGTCGACGCGCCATCCGTCGACGACGATGGTGTCTCCGGGCCAGACTGGGCGGCGAAACTGGCCGTCGAACCGTTTGAGGTTCTTGCCGTCGCCGCCGCACGCGCCCTGGATGATCGCGCGCGCGACGAAGCCATACGTGCAAAGCCCATGCAGAATCGGCCCCTGCGTGAAACCCGCGCTGGCGGCAAATGCGGGGTCGGCGTGCAGCGGATTGAGGTCGCCCGACAATCGATAAAGAAGCGCCTGCTCGGGCCGAGTCGGCAGCTCGACGTGAAAATCGGCCGGCCGGTCTTCGGGAAAAGCGACCGATTCAGCCTTGGGAGGTCGTGGACCGTCGAACCCTCCGGCGCCTCGATAGATGATCGACCAAGTGGTCTCGAACAGCGGCTCGCCGCCTTCGAGGCGTGACTCGGTGTCGACCACGACCTGCGCGAGCTTTTTCATATCGTACATGCCGCGCAACGTGGCGGTCGTGATGAGCTCGCCGGAGGGCGGAATCGGTCGATGCAAGCGAAGGCTCTGCCCCCCGTGCACGACCGTCGCGAAGTCGCCGCGCGTGCGTGCGAGGCACTCCATCACCGCCGGCATCACCGGGCACACGCCGAAGCTCGGGTAGACGCGAGGCCCTCGTTCTTCGTAGAGATAGTCGAGCTCGTCTCTGGTCGCGCCGACGCCGAGGGCGTACAAGACCACCGTCTTCCAATCGTAGGCAAACCGCGACGGCGCGGTGGTAAACCCAACTGCGGACGAATCGAGTGCCATGGGCAGCCTTTCTACAGCGGTCCAAGGACCTTTGGAACGGCCAAGCATCGCTCCTCGGGCGCGGGCCGTCGGGGCGTGCGTCGGGATCGTCGCCTTGACGACCCAGCTGCACTGCTCGCGGGGCAAGCGGAACGACCCTGCCGCGCCGGCCGCGCCGCCCTCCGCACCTGCAACCTCGCCGGCACCGTCCAATGTGGAAAGTGCGCGGACGGAGCCGTTGCCCGCGCCGAGCTCCAGCGCGGCGGTCGGAGTGCGAACCCCAGGTCTCAAGCTCGAGAAGCCCATCGATCTCGGAGCGCCCGGTGCTCTCGTTGCGACCGATCGCGGCGTGATCTTCCGCACGCGCGACGACGAGCTCACCGGGGTTCCGCTCGCGGAGGCTCCCGCGCGTCTACGCGCGAAGGAGTCGGCCGATGGCACGCGGGCGCTCCGAGGTCCGCCGCTCACGTTCGCGCGCTCTTCACATGTGTATTGGGTGACCCGCGGCAAGCTCGTGCGGCGTGCCTTCAACTGGGATGCAACGGCGGCGTCCGGTCCGCTCGAGGTCTTGGCGAACGACGCTCACGACGGGACCCGGGTGGCGGCGGAGACCCTCGCCGCGGACCCAGGAACAGCGGGCCGTGATGTCGCGCTTTATATTGCCCGGGCAGTCCGCGCCGGCGACGAACGTGTGGCGCGCGCGTGGGTGGAAGGGGCCGGAACGATCGGTATCACCAGCGAGGGATCGGGTGCTTCGAGCGTCGCCCTCGCCAAGACGCCGACGCGTCTTCTGGCAATCAGCCTCGACGCGCGCGCGGCGATGTCACCGGTCCACGCGCGCACCATCGAGGTGGGGTTCCAGGGACCGCCGCGCCTCGGATCGGATGTCGTCGTTTTCGTCGGCCCCCCTCCCGAGAGCCATATCGACGTGGCTGCCGTCGCGGGCAGCGAAGGTCCGGTGGCCTTCATTCCCTTCGCACGGGACACGTCGTCGTTCGGGCTCGCTTCGCTCGCGATCGGGAGCGAACCCCACCTCGATGCGCCGGTGCAATGGAACATCTATCCGGGCGGCATCGATCCGGCTCCGGTCGACGGCGCGGTCGTTTGTCAGAGGGTTTGGACGGCCTATGCGCGGCCGTCCGATGCCGATGGGGGATCGCCCAACTTGCTCGAACTTTCGCCGGTCGACGGCGGTGCGTTCGGGCGCGGGATCACGGCCGGGCAGGGCTTCGACTTTTCGTTGATCTCCATGGCGGCGCGCGCCGACGGCGGCGCCTGGCTCGCGTGGGTGGGCAATGGTCGAAGCTGGGTTCGAGGACTGAAATGCAGTTAGGACTGCGGAGCCCATGAAGGACGCGGGCTTGCTCGAGACGCTCGCGCAATGGCTCGAAGCGGGTGGAATCGACCTCGCGGCTTGGGCCCTCGCTTGGGCGAGGGTGGCGCCCTTGGTCGCGATCGTTCCCGCGTTCGGCTTACGTGCGCTCTCCGCGCCGCTGCGTGCCGCCGCCGCTCTTCTGTTCGCCCTGTTGCTCATTCCCGCGGTTCGGCCGCTGGCGGTCGGGCCGACTCCCTTTCCGGTGCTTTTGCTGATCGAGCTCTTGCGCGGCACGGTCGTCGCACTCGGGGCGGCGATCCCGCTCTGGGCGGCGACGATGGCGGGCGGCGTCGTGGACGCGCTGCGCGGCGCGCAAGATCCCGCGATGATGCCGACCGTCGAAGATCGCGCCACGCCGCTCGCCGTGCTTTTCTCGCTGCTCAGCGCCACGCTGTTTCTGGCAACCGGCGGACCAGCGCGCGTGGTGGCCGTCCTCGCTACGGCTCCGCCGGCCATCGAAAATGGACTGGCTCGCGCGGCGCACGATCTCGCGACCGGCATCGGCATCGCCGTCGCGATCGCCGCTCCCCTCCTTGCGGCGTCCATCATGATCGAAGTCGCCGGTGCGCTCATGGCTCGCGCGGCTTCGCCGGCGCACCTGCATGCTTTTCTTGCCCCGGTCCGTTCGCTCGCGCTCTTGGTGTTGACGGCGGTCCTGTTCGAGAGAATCGCAAGCTTTATCGCGCTTCTCGTACGAGGCTGACTCGCTGCGAACGACGCTACGCAGCCGTTATTGCTGTCCGGACGCGGCGAGTCGGCGTATCCTTCGCGCCGGTCATGCGTCCTCGATACGCCGCCGACTACCGCACGTTGCTGTGGGCGTTGTTCATGCCGGTCTTCGGGATCGCGCAATATGCGCGACCCGACCTGATCCTCTATTTTTGTCCGCTCGCCTGTTACTTCGCGTTATCCGCGGGCGTGATTGCGCACAATCACAATCATTGTCCCACGTTCAAGAGCCGCCGAATGAACCACGTATTCGGCTGCTGGCTTTCGGTGTTTTACGGGTATCCGACGTTCGGGTGGATTCCGACCCACAACCTCAACCACCACAAGCTCGTGAACAAGGCGGGTGACGCCACCATCACCTGGCGCTACACGAACCGCCACAACGCGCTCGTCGCGTCGACGTATTTTTTCGTGTCGGCCTACTTTCAGTCCGAACCCATCAAAGCTTACATTCGCAAGGCTCGGCGCGACAATCGCGCGCTCTATCGACAAATCATCGGGCAATACGCGGTGTGGGCGGGGGCGCACGCGCTCCTCATCGCGGCCGCCATCGCGAAATTCGGAATCGTACGGGGCATCGAGGTTTGGATCTTCGCCTTCGGCCTGCCGGCATTCTTCGCCCTCTGGACGATCATGCTTTTCAATTACATCCAGCACGTCCACACCGACCCGTGGTCGGCGCACAATCATTCCCGAAGCTTCACCGGCAAAGCCATCAACTTCTTGCTCTTCAACAACGGGCTTCACGCGGCTCATCACGAACAAGCGGGCGCCCATTGGAGCACGCTACCCGCGTTGCACGCCAAGATCCAAGCCGAGATTCATCCCGAGCTCAAGCCCCGCAGCTTCTGGTGGTTCTGCCTGCGTGTCTATGTTCTCGCTCTTTTCATGCCGCGGTTCGGTACGCGTCAGATCGGTCGAGCACCTTTCGATTGTCCCACCGGCGATGCCGGTCCGCTCAAGACGGCCGATGTCGACGCCGTCGACTCGGGCGTGAACGCCGCGATGGCGTGAGTCTGCCCGCCCCCCGATACGCTCATGCTAGAGGGCGATGCGATAGCTACAGGAGATGCCGAAGTTGAGCACGCTCTGTTGGTCGGTCAGCGTCGCCCGATCGAGAAAGACCGACGTTGCCGCTTCGTGAGGCAAGAACCAGCGCATGTAGCGAGCCGAAATACCGAGCCCCCAGTTGGGGGCGAAGGACCATTGCCCGCCGAGGAGAAGCCCCAGGGCACCTCCTTCGGTGCGGACCGTCGATGAGCGGGGGCCGATGAGCGCCGCGGTCGGCTGTTCGCCCCCCTCGACTGCATAACGATCGCTCACGATGACCCCCCCGGCGGTAGCACCGAACCACGCCTCGATCGTTTCGAAGCGAAGCCAGTAGTACCGACCTTGGGCCTCGACGAGAAAGTAACTTCGGGTGTGCGATCGAGTCACGCCCGACTCGGCCATCATCTGTGTGGTCGGCGTGTCGGTCGTCGGGCGCAGGGCGAATGACGCGCCGGCGCCGATCGCGAAGGCGGGACTGGCTCGGTACATCTGCCAGAAATCGATCTCGACGCTGGTGTCGCCCTTGCTGCATTGCGTGGCGGTCAAACACACATCGGCAGCCGGCAGGGTGAGAAGACCCACTCCGAGCTGGGCCAGCGTGTACGGGCGAACCCCGCGGGCGGTCATCGCGCTGCGGGTCGAGGCCGTTTCCTCGGCCCGAGAGGGTGCGGCGATCGCGAAGACGGAGGCCGCCGATAACCAGATGAGGAGCTTACCCAAGTGCGCTCTCTTTCAGCGTACCTCGATTGCGGCGGGAACGCGCTAGTCAAGCGCGTTATTGGACTTCGGGACCTGCATCGTGAACTAGAGAGCCCTGCTCGGGGATACTGGGAGGCGCCGAGACGTTCTCCGGAGAAGACGGCTCCGAAACTCGCAGCGCTCCCAGCGCGGCAAGGGCGGCTCCTCCGACGACGCATCCGATGACGAAGGCGAGCGCGCCGCGGCTACTTTTTCGAGCGGGCCCCGACGGCGGCCCACGATCGGCGGCTTCGTTGTCGACCGTCTGACCGGCGGAGTCGTCGATCGGATTCGCGGCTGCGATTTTTTGCGCCACGTTCGCCGTGAAGTCCTGTTGCTTGGTGCGTTCGACGGATGTGAATGCCGCGTGTGGCGCAGGAGCGCCGAGGACGGCGGAGCGAGGAACGAGCTCTTCAGGCACCAGCCCGCTCGCTCGCGCGGCGGCGGCGAGCGCGCGACCGAGCGAGCGAGCGTCGGGACAGCGGTCCTCGGGGCGCTTGGCGAGACTCGCCATGATGACCGAAGCGAGCGCCTCCGGAACGTAAGAAGCGCGCGAGAGCGATCGGATCGGAGGAGGTGCGTCGTTGATTTGCTGAGCGAGCAGGCCGACCGCCGAATCCCCTTCGAACGGGGTCCGCCCCGCGAGCATCTGATAAAGGATCGTAGCGATGGCGTAGACGTCGGCCGGCGGACCGACCGGATTTCCGAGAGCCCCCTCCGGCGACACGTATCGCGCCGTCCCGAAGATGAGTCCCGCCTGCGTCACCGCCGCCACGTTGCTTCCGTGCAGGCGCGCGATGCCGAAGTCGAGCACCTTGACGAAATCCGACTCGGTCCCTCGGCGCATCAACATCACGTTTTCCGGCTTGAGGTCGCGGTGTACGACCCCTTGGTTGTGAGCCTCACCGAGTGCTTCGCAGATGGGGAGCACGATGCGAAGCGCTCGCGGAAGCGGTAACGCCCCGCCGGCGGCGGCTAGCGCGGAGCGCAGGGAAATGCCATCGAGGTACTCCATGACGATGTACATGGCGCCGGCACCCGGTACACCATCGGGCAGCTGCCCCGCCATGAAGACCTGCACGACGTTCGGATGCAAAAGTAGGCTGGCAATCTGCGCTTCGCGATGAAAACGCGCCACCAGCGTGGCATCGCCGGAAAGCTCGCCATGCAGGATCTTCACGGCGACGCGCCGCTGCACACCCGCTTGAAACGCGCGGTACACGCGACCCATCGATCCGATGCCGATCAGCTGCTCGATGCGGATCTGTCCGAGGAGCTCGATTCCGAGAAACGGATCAGCCCCCTTGGGCGCTGCGGCGCCGAGCGGCGCTCCGTCCCTGGGGCAGAAAAGTGCGCCGGCCTCATACCTCGCACCGCAAATCGTACAGATGCTCGACGGCGACCCCATCGTGGGAGGGGAGCCTAGCAGAGAGAAGTGCTAGGCTGCGCACCGTGCTCGGTCAGCCTCTGCCGGTCCTCGTTCGCATTCTCGCACTCGATCTCTTGGTGATGGTGCTCTCGTTGTCGGTGCATGAGTGCGCCCACGCATGGGTCGCGTATCGGCTGGGCGACGATACGGCGCAACGCCAAGGGCGGCTGTCGCTCTCTCCGGTCACCCACATCGATCCTCTCGGCAGCTTGCTGATTCCCGCGCTCAATCTCATTCTCGCCGGCGGATTCGGGTTCATCGGATGGGCGCGGCCGACGCCGGTCACCCCCGCTCGTTTTCGCCCGTCGGTGCCGATGCGCACCGGTATGGCTCTGGTCGCTGCGGCCGGACCGATCGCGAATCTGCTGCTCGCGGTCATCGCCCTGGGACTCTTCGCTGCGTTGAAGGGTATCAATGGCGGGATTTGGGATGCGTCCGGTCGCACGACGGGCGTGGGCGCTCTTCTCGCGGCGATGTTCCAAATCAACGTCGGTCTGATGGTCTTCAACTTCCTGCCCATTCCGCCTCTCGATGGGAGTCGCCTTCTGCCGCGCTCGATGGACGATTTTCAGGCGGCCATCGCTCCCTATTCATTCGTGTTGCTCATCGTCATCATCAACATTCCACTCCTGAGCGACGTTTTGGTGTCGCGTCCGATTCGGTTCGTGATGAACATGTTGCAATCCCTCTTTCAAACGCAGATCGTGCACGGTCTCGCATGAGCGGAGTGCCCGAAGCAGAGAAGCTGCATCCGCGCGAGTACCTGGTCGCGCTGCCCGCCTTCGAGGGTCCGCTCGATCTGTTGCTCCATCTCATTCAGAAGCACGAGCTCGACATCCTCGATATTCCGGTGAGCTTCATCACCGAGAAGTATCTCGAGTACATCTCGTTGATGCAGGAACTCTCCATCGATGTCGCGAGCGAATACCTGGTCATGGCCGCGACGCTCACCCACATCAAGAGCAAGACCCTGCTCCCGGTCGAGCCGGCCGGCCAAGAAGACACTCTCGAAGAAGAAGGCGCCGATCCGCGCGCCGAACTCATCCGCCGGCTGCTCGAGTACCAGAAGTACAAGCAAGCCGCTGCGGATCTCAACGAGCGCGGCGCGCTCGGCCGCGACGTGTTCCTTCGCGGCGCAAAAGCGCCCGAGGCGGAAGGGCCGGCACCGCTCGCTGCCATCGAAGTCTGGGATCTGCTGGACGCTTTCGGCAAAGTGATGGCGCGGGCCAAGGTGAACCTCGATCACGAAGTGTCGTTCGATCGCATGACGGTCACCGAGCGCATCGTCCAGCTGTGCGAGCGGCTGGCGGGGTGCCACTCGTGTGCTTTCGAAGAACTGTTCGATGGACAGCGAACGCGCATCGACCTCGTGGTGACGTTCCTGGCGCTGCTCGAGATGACACGTCTCAAGATGACGCGGCTTTACCAGGCCGATCCTCTGGCGCCGATTTTCATCGAACTTTCGCCGGCCGAGAGCGTTGCCCCGCCCGCGGAAGGTGGAGAGCCAGCTGCCTAATCATGTTACTCGGCGCGGCCTTCGGCCCGCCTGCGATGCGCGAGCACAAGGAGTCCATCATGAGCGCCGAAATCGACGAGCGAGACACGCAACCGGACCAACCCGTATCGAGGCCCGAGGAGTCCGAGGTTCCCGTGGCGACCGTGCCCACCGGCGACGTGAGCCGAGCCCACTTGAAAGGCCTCATCGAGGCGTTGGTCTTCATCTCCGATCATCCATTGCCCCTGAATGAGATAGCGAAGGCGGCGGGGAAGGCGGACAGAAAGCTGGTTCGCGCCCTGGTCGACGAGCTTCGCCAGGAGTACGCGTGGCGTGGCATCCACCTCGAAGAAGTCGGGGGGGGCCTCATCTTCCGGACCAATCCAGTCTATGGTCCCTTCGTTCGCGACGCGGCAGCGAAAAAACCGGTGCGCATGACGCGCGCCCAAATCGAGACACTGGCCATCATCGCTTATCGACAGCCCATCACCCGTCCGGAAGTGGATGACGTGCGCGGCGTCGACTCCGGTCCGGTCATGAAGATGCTGCTCGATCGAGGGCTCATCAAGATCCTCGGTAAGAAGGACGAGCCCGGGCGCCCGCTCTTGTACGGAACCACGGCGAACTTTCTGGAGTTCTTCGGCCTGCGATCGCTGAAGGACCTACCGTCGCTTCGTGAGTTCACCGAGCTTTCCGAAGACTCGCGCCGGGCGTTCGACCGCGAAATGGCCGCCTCCGGCGACGAGACGACCGATGCCGATGTCGATGCGCTCGCGGCGGCCGCGACGGCGGTCGGTACGGGCACAAGCTCACCCGACGAAACGGAGCCGGCCGTTCCCACGGAGCGGCACGTCGCTGACCTCCCCGCCGGCGACGACCCGTTCGACCAACCCACCGACCCCGATTCGAGACCCCCTCTTTCCGACATGAGCCGGGCCACCGATCCCGATATTTCGAGCTAGCGTTACTTCGCCAGTTTTTCGCTGCCAGATCGATCATCGAAGTGGCGCTACTCCCACGAGTCACTCCTCGGCCGGATCGCTGTAGCCGGCTGCGAGCTTGGCAACCTCGTCGCGAAGCCTCTTGTGTGCCACGAGCTTTCGCAGGATCTCCCATAGCGTCGGATCGGAAAGAACACGCATCGGCGGGGGCGCGGCGCCGCGCGCCTTCTTGGGGACGGCACTCGGGCCCTTCTCCTTGAGCGCGAGCATCCGATCCACGAACTTCTTGGTGGGGAACAGATGCCCCGCTTCCCATTCGATGATCGTTTTTTGATCGACGCCCACCGCGTCGCCGAGCTCGCGCGTCGAGCACTGCAGCGCGGTTCGCAACGCTTTGATCTCCTCGGGGCTCACGCGCCGGCAGCATACCGCGAAAAGGAGGCCTCGAGAACGCAACCGAGGACGCCACTGGCCGAACGAGGGAGGTGAACGGCATCGAACGCAAGCTTCTGGCTGCGGCGACCCTCTTGTATTTGTCGGCCTGCGGCAGCCCCTTGCCGAAGCGGGATGGGGCCGGGATGGGCGGCGGGCAAGCCGGCGCGCCGCCGGACGCGTCGAGACCGCCGCGGCTCGAGTTCGATCCGATGGCAAGTGACGGCGCCGTCTCGCGGGTCACCCGCATCAGCGTCGTGTTCGATCGCCCCCTCTTCGAGCCGCGCGTCATGCTGGTCTCCGGCGTCCTCGGCGCTGCCCAGCTGCGCGATCTGGCCCGCGCCACGGTTCCGCAGTCGCTTTCCACTCGCGCTTTGCCGGCGCTCGCTTGGATCACCGCGGATCCATCGGTTCTCGTAGTCGCCCCCCTGGTCGAGCTGGAGCCCGCGGCCATCTACAGCGTCGTCGTCAGCGACCCGGCGGTCGCCATGCCTTTCACGGTCGCCGCCCTCGATGCGATCCCGGTCCTCGCGCGGGTGTGGCCGGATCGCGATGATGAGGCACCTGCGGCGACGGCGGCCGTGTGGTGCGGCGCGAGCGATGTTGGTTCGGTCGACGTGCCGGTCGCGCTCGCTCCGGCGGCCGTGCCGGGGCGCATCGTTCTCGGCACGGGCGCGCCGTTCGTCGTGGGCAGGTGCATCAGTTGGTTGGCGCTGAATCCGACGCCGCCGCTGGCCGCGGTGGCCGGCAGCCCGACGGCACTGGCGCCCGCCGCGGCGACGCTGAGCGATGGCTCGCGCGTCGGGCTCGAGCCGACGATGCTGTGGGTGAGGTCCGACGTCCTGCTGAGCGATGCCGCCGTTTGTGGGGCGGCCGAGCTTCGTTTCGGACCGGGCTGCGCCGAAGTGCAAGACGACCGCATCCTCGTGCGGCCACCTGAAGCGGCCATTCTGTGGACGATCGACACCGGGCAACAGACGATCGTGCGCTCGAGCCGCGGAGCCAAGCGCTTTGTCGTTCGGCCCATGCCCGAAAGCGGCTTCTATCGCCTGGCGGTGCTCGATCGTGGTGGCCGCGTGCAAGCCAACGAGTTTCCCGTCGAGCCTGCGCCAGCGCGAGCGCACGTGGTCGTGAACGAGGTCATGGCCAATCCTGCGGGTGCCGAGCCGTCCCAGGAATGGGTCGAGCTCTTCAACGACGGGACGGCAGCGGTGTCGCTCGGCGGCTTCGTTCTCGAAGACGGCGGCGGCCGAGCCGTGCTGCCGGACGCGGGTCTCGAGCCCGGCGCTTGGGCCTTGGTCGTGCCGGAGGGTTACGTCGCCGATGACGGGATCGATCCCATCGCACCGCCGGATACCCTCGTTCTGCGCGTTCCGGCGCTCGGTCGGGGAGGCCTCTCCAACGACGGCGAGAAGCTCACCCTCCGAGATGCGTCGGGCGCGGTCGTCTCCACCTTTCCCGCCGTCAAGACGAAAAACGGCGTCTCGATCGCGCGCGCATCGCCGGAAAGCTTCGACGACGATCCGACAGCCTTCGCACCGAGCATCAACGGCTCCGCGACACCCGGCGCGCAGAATGAGTAGGGTTGAACGCAGTCAGCTTCCCGCGATCGTCATCGCGGAGACGCGGAACGTGGGTGCGACCGCGGAGCTTCGCCAATCGAGGTCGTTTCCCACCAGATCGATTCGCTTCAAGAGCTCGTCGAGGTTCAAAGAGATCGTGACTTCGCTGACCGGATGAGCCAATTCGCCATTTTCGATCCAGAAACCCGCGGCGCCACGCGAAAAGTCGCCGGTCACCGCGTTGAAACCGAAGCCCATCATCTCGGTGACGTACAGCCCGCGCTCGGTCTTGGCCACGATCGCTTCGTTGGTGAGATCGCCCGGCTGAACGATGAAGTTCGACGTCGACACGCCGACTCCGCCGCCCGCCCCGCGCGAAGCGCTCGCGGTGGACGGGCGACTGAGCTTTCGGCCGCTGTAGCTGTCGCAGAGGTACGTCTTGAGAACGCCGCGCTCCACGACGCAGTTCTTTCGACCGAGCAGACCTTCGCCGTCGAAAGGACGGGAGCCCGGCGCCCGCGGCAAGTGGGGATCATCGACGAGGGTGACGAGCGGACTCGCCACCTCGGTGCCCTCGCGTCCGGCGAGATAGCTCGACTTGCGCCAAATCGAGCTCCCCATCGCACACCCGGCGAAGGTGCCGATGATCGAGCGGGCGGCCTCGGGATCGAAGATGACCGGCGCTTCGCAGGTCGGCACCTTGCGGGCACCGAGTTTGCGCAGCGTGCGGCGCGCGGCTTCTTTTCCTACCTCGCTCGGCTCTTCCAGCTCGGCGAGAAAGCGCTTCGCGGAATAATGAAATCCGCGCCTCTTCTTGCCCCCTTCGTCATCGGCCAGTGGCACGACGTACACGGAAGAATACGAGCCGCGGTACCCACCGCGAAACCCCCCGGAGAGTGCGAGGGCCATGACACCGGCCGTGCGTGAAACCGTGGCCCCTTCGCTGTTCGTGATACGAGCATCGGACTGGCGAGCCGCATCTTCCGCGGCGCGGGCCATGGCGATTGCCTTTTCCGCGTCGAGGTCACCCATCGCCGGATCGAACAGCTCGAGGTCGGGGAAGGGGCCCCTGGCGATCTGGTCGGGATCGGCTGGGCCCGCAAATGGGTCTTCTTGCGAGAGATCCGCGAGCTCGAGCGCGTCGGAAATGAAGCGATCGATACCGGAAGGGGTCAGATCCGAGGTCGACGTCAGTGCGACCCTTTGCCCTTTCATGACCCGCATCCCGACGGAGCGATGGCCGGCTTCCTCGACGAGCTCGGTCTCGCCCAGCCGCACGCGAACCGAGAGCTCCGACCCGGCGCGGGCGATCACCTCGGCGACATCGGCGCCGCCCGCTCGAGCACGTTCGACGAGCTGGGACGCCAGCGCGAGCAGCGGTTCGATCGGTCGCTCGGTCATGACGTCCGGAGAGTGGCTGGCCGGCACGGCACGGTCAAGGGTTCGTTCATACGCGAGCGGGCCGAACGAGCTTCTGGACGTGGCGGCCCGTCCAGACGACCCCCAAAACGAGCACGGTATCCATCCAGAGCAGCGCGTAGCCGAGGGAGCTGCCCGCGATGGGCCGCGTCCCGAAATCGCCGTGGAACTGCGCATACGACGCCTGGATCCCGAGCCGCCCCGCCGTGGCGGCGATGCATCCCAGCACCAGCACGAGCGGCGGAACGCCCATGCTCACCAGCGGGACGAGCTTGCGGGACTTGGCTTGCGGAGCCGCAACGGCGAATCCGACCGGCACCGACGCTGCATCGAGCAGCACGAGCGCCAGCTGCAGGGCCGAGGGGATTCGACGCGTATCGATGAAGTAGGCGTAGGACCAATCGGCTTCGAAAGCCAGAAAGTAAGCGCCGATCGGTGCGAACACCAGGGTTGCGAAGAGTGTCACGATGACCAGCGATCGCGTACCGATGCCGGAGCCCGCTTGCGAGCGGGCCAGCTCTTCGCGGGCCCACCATGCGAAGCCGACACCGAGGGCGAAGCCGATGAGCGGGGCCAAGGGAGCAGGCATGGCCGAGAATTGCTGCGAAACCGCGCGGGAATCAAGGTCGACAGTTCGGCCTGGCTGCGCTAGATGCGCCCCATGGACGTCAAGCGTATCAGGGCGCTCCTCGAACAGGTCAGCGCGGGCAGCGTGGGGACCGACGAGGCGCTTTCGGAGCTACGCGATCTTCCTTTTCGGGACCTTGGTTTTGCCACCGTGGATCATCACCGTGCGCTACGTCTCGGCTTTCCAGAAGTCATCTTCGGCGAACCGAAGAGCGCCGAACAGATCGTGGCCATCGCCGAGGAACTCACCCGTACCGGCCAGAACGTCCTGATTACGCGGCTCGACGCCACCAAGGCCGAGGGCATCCAAAAACGAATGGCTGCTTTCCGCTATGCGGCGCTGGCCCGTACGGCCTCCATCGAAGTCGTTCCGATCGTCGCACGAACGGGGAAGGTGGCGGTCGTGACCGCAGGCACGGCGGACGTGCCCGTGGCCGAAGAGGCAGCGGAGACGCTTCGGATGTTGGGGATCGAGGTGCTGCGTGTCTACGATGTCGGAGTGGCGGGAATTCACCGGCTCCTCGACCGCAAGCCCGCGCTGGATGCGGCATCGGGAGTCATCGTCGTGGCGGGAATGGAGGGTGCTCTGCCGAGCGTCGTGGGAGGTCTCACGGCCAAGCCGGTGATCGGCGTTCCGACGTCGGTGGGCTACGGCGCGCATTTGGGTGGGCTTGCTCCGCTTTGCTCGATGCTGTCGAGCTGTGCGGCTGGGCTCACGGTGGTCAATATCGACAATGGGTTCGGCGCGGCGATGGCGATGGGGCGGATGCTCGCGCCCGGGGGGTAAGGATGGGGCACGACGAGCATTCGCACGAGCACGAGCATTCGCACGAGCACGAGCACGAGCACGAGCACGAGCACGAGTTGGGGGAGGGGGAAGGGAAAGGCAAGATTCTCTTTCTCGATGCGTTCAGCGGGATCGCGGGCGATATGATCCTTGCTGCGTTGCTCGATTTGGGGGTGCCGTACGACGTGATCGAAAGAGCGCTGGCGGCGTTGCCCGTTTCTGGATTCGAGATCCACCTGGGGCACGTGCATCGGAGTGGGATCGTGGCGAGAACCTTCGACGTCCACTTGAGAGGCGAGCAGCCCGAGCGGACGTACGGGGACATCGATGCGATGCTCGCGCAAAGCCAATTACCTGAGGGGACGAAGGGGCGAGCGCGCCGTATTTTCCGCAAACTCGGCGACGCAGAAGCCAACGTGCACAAGATGCCGCTCTCGCAGGTTCACTTCCACGAGGTGGGGGGCGTGGACGCCATCGTCGATATCGTGGGAGCCGCGGCGGCGTTCGAGTGGCTCGGAGCCGCGATCGTCGCTTCGCCTTTGCCCATGGGACGTGGATTCGTCAAGGCGCGCCACGGCACGCTGCCCCTGCCCGCGCCCGCGGTGGTGGATTGCCTCGAGGGGGTGCCGACGTACGGCGTCGACGTGGAGGCGGAGCTCGTGACGCCGACCGGCGCCGCCATCGTCGCCAGCGTGGCAGAACGTTTCGAGCGATGGCCCGCCATGGCGCCCCGGCGGGTCGGCTGGGGTGGCGGGCAACGCGAGCTCGCCGGTCGCCCCAACCTGCTGCGCGTGGTTCTCGGGCAGAGCGAAGCTGCGGCGCCCAACGCGGGCGCGAGTCACTCCATCGTCGAAGCCAACGTCGACGACATGACCGGCGAGCTCGCCGGGCACGCGTTGAATGCGCTCCTCGCGGCGGGTGCCCTCGATGCTTGGGCCACGCCCATCACCATGAAAAAGGGCAGACCCGGTTTGACGCTCTCCGCTCTGGCGACCGGTGAGCGCGTCGATGCGATCGCGGTCACGATGTTGCGCGAGACCTCCTCGATCGGTGTGCGGATCGCGCCCGTACGCCGGGTCGAGCGACCCCGCCGTGTCGTCGAGGTGGCGACTCCCTTCGGTGTGATCCCCGTGAAGGTGAGCGCCGGACCTTATGGTCCTGCGGTCGTCAAACCGGAGTTCGACGCTTGCGTACGCCTCGCCGAACGTGGCGGAGTCACGGTGCGCGAAGTGATGGCGGCTGCTCTCGAGGCAGCGAAGACGCTAACGTGAACCGCGCGAGCAAGATCGGACGCAGGAATCTCAGTCGGGGCGCTCGACGGGTAACCCTTCCGCTTCCCAGGCGAGCGCGCCGCCCTCCAGAAAGGAGATCGGCATTCCTTCCCCAGCGAGCTTGGACGCGAGCTCTTTGGTCTGCTCCCCTCCCCGACAGTACAGGACGGGCTCCGCAGGGAGCATGTGGAGCTCGGCCAGTCGGGTCGGGATTTCGGCGAGCGGGATGTTGACCGCCCCGGGCAGATGCATGCGGGCGTAGACCGCAGGCTCGCGCGTATCGACCAGCGCGATCTGCCGCTGCGCCAGCAACTCGGCGACTTCCGGCGCACGGAGGGCTCCCTCGGCTCGAGGCAAGAACGGCTCGATCATCTGCCGCATTTGCGCTTTTCGCAGCGCGCCGACCTCGGCGGCGGCGATGCGGCCTCCGTGGAACACCATCGTGGTCGGGATCGACTGAATGCGAAGCTTTTGCGCCAGAAGCTTGGAGCGATCGATGTTGACTTTGACGACTTTGGCCTTGCCCTTGAGCTCATGGGCCAGCGCAACCACGTCGGGTTCCATCGTCTTGCAGGGCCCGCACCAGTCAGCATAAAAGTCCACGAGCACGGGCAGCTCGCTGCGAAGCACTTCCTGCTCGAAGTCTCGTTCCTCGATGACCGGTATCGCCATGGTGCTTTGATAGCGACCCTGGCCGACAATGCAAGCGGCAGCGCAGGATTGTGAATCTGGCGGCGTGCGTCACACCTCGAAAGTCTTCCGGATCGCGTCCGCGATCAGGTAGAGGGCGGCGAGCGTCAGCCCCAGCGCCACGACGGGGACCAGCAGAATGCGGGCACCCGCGCCCCATTGGATCTCTCCCATCATTTCGCCCCACGAGGCGGCCTTGGATGGAATGCCGAGATCGAGAAACGATAACGAGGTCTCCGTCAAGATCACGGAGCCCAGCGCGAAGACCGCGCAGATCGCGAGGGGGGCCACGAGGTGCGGCAGAACGTGAACGAAGGCGATGCGCAGCTGCGAGGCACCGGTCGCTCTCGCAGCCAATGCCCATTCCTCGGCCAACGATCGCAGAACGAGCACGCGCGTCAGCCGCGCGATGCTGGCGGCGTTGACCGCGGCAATGACGATCACCAGCGAGAGCAGCGAGGGGCGCCGTTCCAGCGCTCGCACCAATGCGACCGCCACGATGGCCGGAAATACACCGACGATTTCGACGAGTCGTTCGATGAGGCTTTCCCACATGCCTCCCAGCGCACCGCCCAGGCCACCCAATGCCAAGCCGGCAACCAGCGAAAGAAACGACACCGCGACGCCGAGTGCGAGCGAGGCGCGGGTCCCGTGCACGACTCGAGCGAAGACGTCGCGGCGGAAGGCATCGGTTCCGAGCCAGTGCGCCCGCGAAGGACCCGCCATGGGAGCGCTCCGGGTCACGGTCGATGGTCCCACCCGAACGAGCGGCCAGATGGCGAAATCATCGGGGCCGAACAGGGCCTCGATTTCTGCGGATCCCAGATCTCGGAAGTGATTGGGATCGGTGATGGCCGGCAACACGTAGGAGCTTCCCTGATAGCGAACGAACAGGGGCACGTCCGACGCGATCCACTCGGCGAAGATCGCAAAAAAAGCGATTACCGCCAGCGTCACCACGCCGAACTGCCCTCTGCGATTGCGGAGGAGCCTCTCCAAGAGCTCGCGTCGCTTCACGCGCTCATCCTTCGGTGGCGCAATGCCGAAAACGACAGCCGAGGGTCGATGGCGGCCACCGCGAAGTCCGCGGCGATCGAGGTGAGCGTCACGAAAAGAGCCGTCGAAAAAGCGAGCCCGACCAGCCACGCCACGTCGTGCGTTTGCACGGCGCGCACCGTCTCCTCACCGAGGCCCGCGATGCCGAAAGCTTTCTCGACGACGAAGGCGCCGCCGAGGGCGGTCGGCATTTCCACGCTGGCCAGCGCCAGCACGGGGAGCACTGCGTTGCGCAGGGCATGCTGGATGACGGTGCGGACCGGGCCGATCCCGAGTGCGCGGGCCGATCGCACGTAATCGCGCTGCATCACCTCCCGCAGCAGCGTTCGACCTTGCGCGAGAGGTGAAGCAACCATCGAAAGCGCCAACACGAACGTCGCCGCCATGGCCGAAGCGCCGACGCGGTGGACCGTCCACACCGCCAGACAAGCGGTCGGTGTGGCGAAAATCGCCACTCCGAGGGCCAAGATCCACACCTCGGCCCCCGGCCGCGAGCGGGTCGATCCGGCCACCGCGAGCGCGAGCGCGAGCGTGTACGCACAAAACATAGCCCCCGCCATAATCAGCAGAGTCGGCCCGGCGCGGTCGCGCAATTTCT
>DASWDH010000249.1:0-6023 GCA_036395495.1 Polyangiaceae bacterium | reverse complement strand
TGGCTCGCTCCGGTGCAGGGTTGTTGTCACGCAAACTCAACCTCTCACCGAGCGGACGTGCCCGTCTACTTTCTGCTCACCCTATCATTCGATCACGCGGTCCCGGCTCCGTACATTGCCCACGAAAGGGCGAAACCCGAGACTGACGACGCAGGCGGGGCCGGAGGCGCGCGCCGAGTAACAAAGCCGACGCAGGCGGGGCCGGAGGCGCGCGCCGAGTAACAAGAACCGACGCGTAAGCAGCAGGGCTAATGCCGGGCCCAGGGGGGGACTGCCCCGATGACCGTCGTGAGAGGTTTCTGCGTGCGTTCTGCGCGGCGGAGCTGCCGGGTGCGCCAGATCGTGTAGAGGACCGGCAGCACTTCGAGCGTGAGAAAAGCGCTGGTCGCGAGGCCGCCGATCATCGGCGCCGCGATGCGTTTCATGACTTCGGCTCCCGCACCTTGCGCCCAGAGCAGGGGGAGCAGCGCTGCCGCCATCGTCGTGATGGTCATGATCTTCGGACGGAGCCGCAACACCGTTCCATCGGCGTGGGCGGCGACGATGTCATCTCGGCTGCGCAGGCGCCCTTCGCGCACGCGTCGATGAAAAGCTTCGTCGATGTAGACCACCATCACGACTCCGGTTTGCATCGCGAGGCCGACGACCGAGAGCAGCCCCACCCATACCGGCGCGGACAATCGGTAATCGAGTAAGAAGAGGGTCCAGAAGCTTCCGACCAGCGCGAACGGCACCGAAGCCAGAACGATGAGAGCCTCGGTAAGGCTGCGAAACTGTAAAAAGAGCAGTCCGAGCATGGAGAGAGCCATGATCGGTACGATCCACTTCAAACGTCGCTGCCCCGCCGCCCACAGCTCGTATTGACCCGTCCAATCGATGCGCTCGCCGGGAGCAAGGCGGAGCTCTTTGGTGGCGAGCGCTCGAGCGACCTTCCGTTGTGCGCGGCGTACGTACCCCAACGGATCCGTTCCCTCGTCCAAGTCGATGTAGACGTAGGCGACGAGCTGATCACGCTCGGTGCGAACCGTCGCCGGTCCGGTCGCGAACATCGGACGTCCGAGCAGGGCGAGCGGCACCGGCACCCCCGAGCCGTTTTCGGAAGAACGCACGGTCACGTCTCGAAGCCGATCGACGGCGCCGCGCGCGTCGGCGTTGGTATCCGGTCTAACGTGGACCGGCACGTGGCGGCCCTCCAGGGTCACTTCGCCGAGGTGTCCCCCGCTCAGCATCAGATCGGCGGTTGCCTGCGCGATGACGCGATCGACGCCGTGGCGGGCCAGTGCGTCAGCATCCATCGTGAATTCGAGCCTGGTCTCGCCCCCCAACGATTCGAAGACGGCGCTCTTGGTCCCCGGCAGCTGCATGGCGAGGGCGCGCAGCGCCGTGCCGAGGGCCTCGAGCCGAGCCGGATCGGCGGCACCCATGCGAATGCCAACCGGCGTATGAATGCCGGTCGACAACATGTCCATCCGCGCGCGAACCGGCGCCGTCCATGCGTTGGTCCAGCCCGGCATTCTTGTGCCGCGGTCGAGCTTCGCGACAAGCTCGGCCGTGGTGACCTCCGTCTCTTCGGGCCAGACGACGCCGAGCAGGCGCCGAAGCGCGGGCGGGGCCCAGTTCGTGTACCAGCGGGCCCGGGCGAGCTTCGGCCATTGCGAATGCGGAACGAGGCGAATCGTCGTTTCGGCCATGGTGAAGGGGGCCGGGTCCGTTGCCGTATCGGCCCTGCCGACCTTTCCGAAGACGGATGCGACCTCCTCGAACTGGCCGATCGCATGGTCCTGGCGGCGGAGCTGGCTTGCGGCGTCCTCTGGCGATGCGCCCGGCATTGTCGTCGGCATGAACAAGAGATCGCCCTCGTCCAGCCGCGGCAGGAATTCGCCTCCCAATCGCGAAACGAGGGGAAGGCACGAGACCACGGCGAGCGCTGCGGTGATCAGCGTGAACAGCGGCCGCGCAAGGGCGAAGTGAACGAACGGCCGATACATCCGCACGAGCCCGCGGGTGAGCGGGTTCCCGAATTCCCGAATGACCGGGGCTCGAAGCAGGCGATCGCGCAGCGCGGGGGCGACCGTCAGCGTGACGATCGCAGCCGATACTACGACGAGCGTCTTGGTCAGCGCGAGAGGGCGGAGCAGTCGGCCCGTTTCGCCGGTGAAAGCGAACACCGGCAAGAAAGTGAGGGCGGCGATGATCAAGGACGTCAGAATCGCCGGCGCGAACGATCCCGCGGCGGCTACAATCTTGGAACGCGCGCTCTCGACCGGCGCCGTCGCATCGACCGTCTCGAGCCCGCGGTGGCAGGCTTCGAGCGCGACGAGATCGGCATCGACGGCCATGCCGAGCGCGATTCCGATCCCCCCGAGGCTCATGATCGTCGCCGGGACCCTCAGGATCCACATGCCGGCGAATGTCATGAGTAGCACGAGGGGCAATGTCAGCAGAGGCAGGAGTGCGCTCCGCCCGTGAACCAAGAAGGCGAGAATGACCAGCACCACCACCGCGACCTCTTCGCTCAGAGCGCGAAGCAACGTGTGTCCGATGCGCGTGGCGAGATCGACGCGGTTGTAGACGGTGACGAGCTCCACTCGCTCGGGAAGCCACCTCCGGATCCGCTCGAGCGAGCTTTGAACGGCCTCGATGAGCGGTGAGAGGTCGGCGCCGCGGCGGGCGACCACGATCCCACCGACCGCCGCCGCCGCGCCCCCGACATCAGCGAGGCCGCTCGGCATGTCGTCGACGAGACGCACCTCGGCCACGTCTCCCAGGCGGGTCGGCGTTGCCCCCCCGGGGCCGGGAACGTTCTGCATCTCGAACCAACCGAGACTCGAGGGACCATGCCACTCGAGCGCCGGGCGCAAGGCGGACAACAGATCGGTGAACGCGAGACCCCTCGTTCGCAGTTCGCCAGGTTTCGCTTCCACGGCGATAGCGGGAACGGTTCCCCCCACCGTCGCAACCTCCACCACGCCCGGCACGGCGAGCAGCGTCGGACGAACGATGTCTTCCTGAAAACGCCGGAGTTCTCGAGCAGGACGCGAGCCCGATCGGTCGACGAGAGCGTACTGAAAGACCCAGCCGGTGCTCGATGCATCAGGACCCACTTGCACGTGGGCATCCTCGGGCAGCTTGGCGAGTGTCCGCCCCAGTCGTTCACGGATGGCCTCTCGCCCCCGCGCGAGAACCGCCGGCGAATCGAAAACCACCTCGACATAACCCATGCCGCTCATGGACGATCCGCGAACGGTGGTCGCGCCAGGAACTCCTTCCAGCGCGGTCGTCAGCACGCCGGTCACCCGAGTCGAAACCTCGACGGCAGGATGTCCCATCCACTCGGCCACGAGAACGATCTGAGGATCGGCCAGATCCGGGACGACATCCCGCGACAAAGCGCGACGCGCAACTTCCCCCGTCCCGGCCAGGAGCAGTGCCAGGGCGATGACGATCCAATGATGACGTGCGCTCCACGCCACCACGCGGTCGATCACGGCATCGCTCCGTGAAGGCGTCCTTCCGCATCGAAGAAGAAAGCGTCATTGGCGACGAACGGCTCGTTCTCGCGCAATCCGCTGACGACCGTGGCGAGATCGGAAAACACGCTCGCAATTTCGACGCGGCGCCGCGTCAACCTGCGATGATCCTCCGACGACACGGCGAGAACGTACGGTCCGTCGTTCGCCTGCAAAACTGCAGCGGCGGGCACCACCAGCACATCGTGGGCCCGCGGCGTCATCTTCACCCAGCCGACGGTGCCGGCCGCAAGCATGCCGCCGTTCGTGGCTACGATGCGAAAACGGACGTGCGACGTCGACCGATCCCACGGCGTGGCCGGGACGGGAGCTCGGCCGACGCCGATGCTCGTTTGGGGCGCGGCTGCCGGAGTGAACGAACCGGTCTGGTCGGGTGCCAGCGCCGCGAGCTCGTCGTTGTAAATCAACGCGGTGACGACTTCCCGTTCCACCCAGGCGTGCGCACGCACCTCGCCCGAGATGGCGAGCCGCTTCGCCGAGCCGACGCAAGCTTGGAGTGAGCGTTCGAGTTCCGGCGCGACGCGGAAGGAGCCGCCGTTTTCGAGTGCGGAACTTTCCGTCGTGATCGGCACGAGTGCCATCCGGCAAATGGGACATGTGCTCGGCTGGGTCGTCATCACCTGCGGATGCATGGGGCACAGGTAACGCGCTCCCGCGTCGGCGGCGGTGCGATCGGCACGCCTCGACAGAACGAACGCCAGCGCTACTGCGCTGCCTGCGAGCAGGAGCAGCAGCAAACGCCCGACGACGATGAGAAACTGCGGCCTGAGAATGTCGATATCCTATCGGCGCTTGCCTGAAAAATCACGCGCACCCGATTGACGGCCGGCCTCGACTCGCGCACCGATAGTTCATGGGGCTCATCCGTGGACTGCTCGCTCCTTTTCGTGGCGCAGCTTTCATCGCTCGCCACGGGCTCTGGGGCTACCTGCTGCTGCCGCTCTTGCTGAACGCCGGTCTCGCCGGCCTCTCCGTATGGCTCGGTCTGCGAGTGGTCCGCCAGAAGCTCGGTTCCGAATTTCTGGCCTCCTCGCCGTTCGTGGCGGACGTGATCGTCATCGTGCTGGCGGCTCTCGCTGGGCTCCTGTTTTTCGTTGTGCTCCAGCCGGTCGTGGGGGCGCCGTTCGTCGACTTGCTGAGCGAGAAGACCGAGCGTGTGCTCCGAGGCAACGTGCCAAGCGTCGGGTTCGTTCACTCTGCTGCGCTGGCCCTGCGTCACGGTCTGCTCAAAGCCGTGCTGTACGCTTTTGCGCTGGCGATGGTGCTCTTGCTCGGAGCTGTCTCCGGCGTGGGAGGCGGTTTCGGTGTCGTGCTCTATGCCATCTTCCTGGCCTTCGACGGGTTCGATTACCCACTCTCGCGCCGTGGCATCTCCTTCGGCGGCAAGTGGCGCTACCTCGCGCGGCATCCGGGACAGACGCTCGGCTATTGCGCCGGCGCGAGCGTGCTCTACCTCCTGCCGCTCGCGGCCATCGTTGCGCCTTCGTTAGCGGCCGTTGGAGCCACGCTCGTCTATCTCGATGGAGAACCGCGCGAGTGAACTCAGGGCAAGTCGAACACCAGCACCTCGGCGTCGTCGACGCCCTCGACACGAAGAAGCGCTTCGTCGGAGATCGCAGCACCGTCGCCGGTCTTGAGCTCGCTGCCGTTCACCCGCGCCCGCCCGCGCGCGACGTGCACCCAAGCGTGACGGCCGGGCGCCAGCGGGAGCTCCACTGTCTCGCTGTTCTGGAAGAGCCCCGCGTAGACGACCGCATCCGTATGCACGCCGAGGCTTCCATCGCGCGCGTCGGGGGAGACGACGACGCGTAGACGGGCCCGTCGCTCGTCGGGAGCGAACGTCTTTTGTTCGTAGCTCGGTTGGATGCCTCGTTGCCCAGGCAACAGCCAGATCTGGAGGAAATGCACCGGTTCGTTCTTCGATGGATTGAACTCGCTGTGCAGCACCCCCGTGCCGGCGCTCATGCGCTGAACGTCGCCCGGCTTGATGACGGAGCCGGTGCCCATCGAGTCGCGATGCTCGAGGCTGCCCTCGAGCACGTACGAAATGATCTCCATGTCGCGATGCGGATGGGTGCCGAATCCCTGCCCCGGCGAAACCCGGTCATCGTTGATGACCCGCAGCGATCGGAACCCCATCTGCTCGGCGTCGTAATAGTCGGCAAACGAAAACGTGTGGTAACTGTCGAGCCAGCCGTGGTTGGCGTGGCCGCGCTCCTCTGCCGCTCGGATGGTCATCATGGTTTGCCTCGATGGCGTGCATCATGGGCCTCGACGGCCATCCCGTAAATCGGCAATCGGTTGACGATGATCATCGGCCGGTGAGATGGTCGATGGCCATGTTCGATCCCATCACCCTCGACCAACTTCGGGCTTTGGTGGCGGTCGTGGACGAGGGGAGCTTTTCCGCGGCAGCCCGCAAGCTGAGGCGCGTGCAGTCCGCCATCAGCACCGCCATGGCGAACCTCGAGACTCAGCTCGGCGTTCCGATCT
>DASWDH010000248.1:0-4310 GCA_036395495.1 Polyangiaceae bacterium | reverse complement strand
CGACCAGGCCGTCGAAGTTGAACTCCCGGTGCCCCGATTTCGATTTCACGACCGCGATACTGTGCCGCCGCGGCCGCTCCTCGTCGCTCTCTTCGCTAGGGCCCATCGAGCAGCGCCGCCCCGAGCACACCCGCCGAATCTCCGAGCAGGTGCCTCAGAATGGGTGTGTCGAGCTCGTCGTTGAACACGTAGCGGCCGACGCGCGCCGCTCCTTCCGTATAGAGCAGGTCGAGATTCGATACCCCCCCTCCGAGGACGATCGCGCTGGGATCGAGGATGTCGATCACGTTGGCAAGTCCCCTGCCGAACGCCTCGACGAGCTCTTCGACGGCCGCTCTGGCGTGAGCGTCTTGCTCCCGCTTGTCCGCGATCTCCGCCAACTTGCGTCGCTGTCCCGAACGCCGCTCGTAGTCACGCTCGACCCAAAGACCGCTGATGTACATCTCCAAACATCCCGTCTTGCCGCAATAGCAAACGGGGCGGGGGCTCAGCGTGCCGCCCGGGGTCGGGTTCTGTTCCGCGCCACCCCACGGCCCGATCGCATGATGGCCCCATTCACCGGCGATGTTTTGCGGACCGGGCCAGATCTTACCCCGGAAAACGAGTCCCCCTCCGACACCCGAACCCATGATCACCCCGAACACGAGCCCATCGACGTGATCGCGCGCGGCGCCGAGCCGCGCTTCGGCAAGGGCAAAGCAGTTGGCGTCGTTCTCGAAGAGGATGTCGCGACCTACCTTCTTCGTCAGGTCGGCGCGAAACGGTCGCCCGTTCAAACAGACGGTGTTGGAATTCTTGACCACGCCGCCACGACGGGTGATGGCGCCGGGCATTCCCACACCCACCGGGGTGCGGTCGAGGTCGAGCCCCGCGCTTTGGGCAACGTTCAAAATGAGCTCGGCGGTCGTATCGACGATGGCTTCGTAGCCGCGTTCTTGGTGCGTCGCGATCCGCTCGCGCAGGAGCACGTCGAAACCAGCTTTGGCAGGTTGAACCCGGCCGGTCGGCAAGATCGCAGGGCGTTTCAAGACGGCCGCTTCGATCTTGGTTCCTCCCAGATCCACCCCTATCGAGACCACCTCGTCGGTCATCGTCCTCTCCCCGGCTATTCTTCGCTCATGAATGGATAGGCTAGCTCGGTCGGCGGCGTAAAGTTCTCTTTGATGATACGGGGCGAGACCCACCGAGCGATGTTGAGAACGCTGCCCGCCTTGTCATTGGTGCCCGACGCTCGGGCCCCGCCGAAGGGCTGTTGGCCGACCACCGCTCCGGTCGGCTTGTCGTTGATGTAGAAGTTGCCGGCGGCGTATCGGAGCCGCGTGGCGGCGTGCTCGATGGCCCTCCGGTCGCGGGCGAAAAAGGCGCCGGTCAACGCGTAAGGTGTCGACGTATCGCACAGCTCGAGCGCGCGTTCGTAGTCCTCGTCGGCATAGGTCCACACGGTGAGGACGGGCCCGAAGATCTCCTCGCGCATCAGGCGGTGAAGCGGGTCGGTGGTCTCGATCACGGTCGGCTCCACGAAGAACCCTGCCTCGTCCGACGCTCCGCCGCCGGTGACGACCGAGCAGGCGGGATCGGTGCGGGCGAGCTCGAGGTAGGCGCTGATTTTGTCGAACGCGCGCCGGTCGATCACGGCTCCCATGAAATGACGAAAATCGGCAACATCTCCGATCTTGATCTGCGAAATGAGGGCAATCAAGCGCTCTTTGAGCGCAAGGTAAAGCGACGCCGGCGCATAGAGGCGCGAGGCGGCCGAACATTTTTGGCCCTGGTATTCGAACGCGCCGCGCACGAGGGCGACCGCCAGAGCATCGAGGTCGGCCGACGGATGGGCGAACACGAAATCTTTCCCCCCCGTTTCGCCGACCAGTCTCGGAAAATTGCGGTAGCTGCCGATGCGATTGCCAACGGTCTTGCAGAGGCCGCGGAACACGTCCGTCGACCCGGTGAAATGAATGCCCGCGAGCTCGGGCCGCGACAGGGCGACATCGGCGATCACCGAGGGCGAGCCATGCACCATATTGATGACACCGGGGGGGAGCCCGGCGTCGGTGAGAAGCTGCATCACGAAGTGGGCCGAGTAAACGGCTGCCTGCGCGGGCTTCCACACCACGGTGTTGCCCATGAGGGCCGGTGCGCTCGGGAGATTGCCGGCGATGGCCGTGAAGTTGAACGGGGTCACGGCGAACACGAACCCCTCGAGCGGGCGCGCTTCCCCGATGTTCCAGGTCCCGCTCGGGCTCGCGGGCTGGTCGAGGTAGATGCGCCGCGCGCACTCGACGTTGAAACGAAAGAAATCGATGAGCTCGCAGGCGGCATCGATCTCGGCTTGGTGCGCGGTCTTGCTTTGGCCCAGCATCGTCGCGGCGTTCAACGTGGGGCGGTAGTTCGTCGCGAGCAGCTCGGCGGCCTTGAGAAAAATGGCAGCGCGCTCGGCAAAGGGGGTGCGCGACCACTCGCGCCAAGCTCCGAGGGCCGCCTCGATGGCCTGTTCGGTTTCCTTGGCCCCCCCCTCGTGGCACCGGGCCAGCAAAAGCGCCTGCCGATGGGGCGCCCTCACCTCGCGCACGATCCCCGTCTTGACCGCTTTACCGCCGATGAACAGCGGTATTTCGATGGTCTCGGAGCTCATGCGAGCGAGCGTCTGTTTCAGCAGGTTTCGGTCGGCGGTGCCGGGCGCGTAGTTCGAAATGGGCTCGTTCTTCGGGGGAGGAAGCGATGCCAGTACGTCCTGCATGGTCAAAGGCTACCGCAGAATCCGGGATGGCAGGCACCCCTCCTACGGCTTTCGTGAAAGAGTTCGCTGAGAGTAGAGTCGTCCTTCGTCCCTCTCAACTAAGCCTGGGCAAACGCTTCGGCCGGTGGAAAGATACGGCGGCCACCCCGCGCGCACGCTGGCGCTGTACCATCAAGGAGTACTTTCATGTCCGCTGGCAAAGGTGCCGATGACCTGCAGATTTTCGACGAGCTCGTGAAGAGCAAGTCGGAGCGAGCGGAACCCGACCCGGCGGACTGGAGCGGTCCGGTGCCGCCTCCTCCCGCATCGTTGGGAGGATTGATGGCGCCCGTCGCTCGCCTGAGCAACCGGCCGACGCCGCCTCCTCCGCCGGGGGCGCGGGTGTCCGGTTTTCCGCAGCACCTTCAGGCAGCGCCTTCGGTCGTGCCCCCCCCGCCACCAAGCCGGGCCTCGTCGGGTCCGCCCCCGACTTCGATGCGCCCGCCCCCTCCCCCGCCTCGCGCGACGCGCAAAGCCGCGCCTCCGCCCCCACCCCCGCCGCGCGCTTCGGTCAAGCCTCCCCCTCTTCCGATCGTGCAGCCCGCCTATGACGATCCTCCGGCGCCGCCGTCGAACGGCACGCTGACGAATGCCGCCGTCGAAGTCGGAAATCCGTTCCTCTCTCCCATTCAATCGCTCGAGGAGGGAGGTCCGCCGAGCCTGCTGCCTCCCGCGCCCGCGACTTCGAGCTCGATGGCGCCGAACCTTTCCCGCACCAAGCCGCCGCCCAGCATGCTGCGTTCCTCGCAGCCGAGCGTCAGGCCGCTGCCACCGCCGCCAGCTCGCGCGACACCATCGTTTCCTCCGGTGCGTGCGACCTCTTCGATGGTTCCGCCGCCGGCGATGGCCGGAACCGTGCCGCCCTACCGCGGCTCTCTCGACAGCGAGATCGCCGCGCTTCACTCGCGCGCGCGCCGCAAGAAGATCTTCACGATGCTCGCCTTCGCGGCGGTGGTCGCAGCCGGCTACTTCCAGCGCGACAAGCTCCTCGCCATCACGGCGACGCCCGCCGCGCCAGAGATGTCCGGCATCAAAGCGAGCGCCAAACAGGGAGGTGTCAAGCTCGTCGTCGACGGCAAGGAGCTCGGCATGCTCCCCCAAGAAGTGAAAGATCTCACCCCCGGCGTGCACTCCCTCTTGTTCGAAGGGACCGACCGCTACGCGCCGTACAAGGTCGACGTCAACCTCGGCCCCAACGAAGTTCGGGAGCTCGAGCCCGTGCAGCTCAAGGTGGCGAAGGGCTCGGCGATCTTCGACGTGAAAACGCCGGAGGCCACGCTGACGCTCGTCTCGGGCGACGATCGCCGCTCGCTCACCGACACCTCGCGTCCGCTCGACATCGACATGTCGAAGAGCTGGACCCTCGAAGCGACCAAAGCGGGCTACAAGCCCCTCACGATGCCGCTTACCTTCACCGACCAAGCGCAAAAAACGTTCGTCGTTGCGCTCGAAGAAAACAAAGTAGCCGCCCCCGAAACGCCGACCAAGCCCGCGGCGGAGCCGCCGGCACCCGAGGAAAAAACAGCCGTCAAGC
>DASWDH010000247.1:0-7803 GCA_036395495.1 Polyangiaceae bacterium | reverse complement strand
CTTCGTCGAAAAAAGCTCACGGCGCCACCCTTCGCCATTGATCCGCGAGCCGCTTTTCGGAGATGGGCTCGGCGGTCTTGAGCTCTTGCGCGTAGAGCGAAACGCGCCATTCCTCGAGAAGCCAGCGGTACCGTTCGAGCTCGGAATCGCGAAGGCCCTGTTTGGCGAGATCCGCCGCTCGTTGCTCGTACTGTCGAACGAGCGGCGCGAGGAGCGCGGCGCGCTCGTGATCCTTTTGCGGAGCCTGACGCATGCGCTCGATGCGGAGCTGAATCGCCTTGATATAGCGCGGCAGATGCGGCAGACGCGACCAGGGGGTATTCGTAATGAAACCAGGATAGACGAGCGTCGCCACGTGAGCGCGAATGTCGGCGACTTGATGCGCGCTGGTGACGAGCGGCAGCGCACGCATGACGTCCTGGTACGCCGCGAGAACGGGCGCGATCCGATCGCAAAGCTCGCCGGCAACGCCAGCGAGCTCGCCGCGCCCCTTGTCGGCAAACATTTCGAATTCGCGCGCGGTGCGAACGAGAGGCGCGTCGGCGATGCACGCACGATCGATTGCGGCAGTCATCAGATCGTCTTTCAGCTCGTCACCGGTGCCGAGAAGAGCAAATGAAAAGCTCAAGCCCTGCATCCCAGGTAGATGGCGCCGGACGTGCTTCACGACGTCGGCGAGCCGAACCGCGTAGAGAGCGCGCAGGCCGGGTCGGTGTGCTTGCTCCGCTGCGGCGTGCGTAGGAAACACGCGAAGCGCAACGCCGCCATTTTCTCGGACCAGAGCCGGATAGCCGGGCACCGTGAGCTCGCCGTGAGCGAGCAGGATCGATCGAGGCAGATCACCGAAGCTCCAGGAGGTCAGCCGCTCGCGCTCCATGCCCGACGTCGGGAGGCGCTCGAATGCCTCCTTGGCGCGCAGACTCAGCGTTTCCAGGAGCGCATCAAAATCGCGTGATGTGCCAACCGTCTTGCCGCTCTCGTCGACGACTCGGAAGAACATCGAGAGGTGCGCAAGCAAGGCATCGGTACGAAACGCGCTGGGCGGGACGATCAAGCCCGTCGTTCGTTCGAGCTCGACCGCCAAGGCTTGCGTGAGTGGTGTTTCGCTCGGGGAGAGAGCCTTCATGCATCGTTCGGCGGTCTCGCGCACGGGCACGAGCTGCTTACGGAGAGCTTTCGGAAGCGACTCGAACAAGCTCGTGATCTTCTCGAGCAAAAATCCAGGCACCAGCCAATCGAAGCTTCCGGGCCCGAGCTGCTGAAGCGCGCCGAGCGGCACCGTCACCGTGACGCCATCTTCGGCGTGACCGGGGTCGAAACGATAATGGAGCGGAAGACGTACGCCGCCCACCTCCATGACCGTCGGGAAAGTCTCCTCGGTGATGTCCGAAGGATACGAAACGAGGATGTCGGCGCGGCAGAGATACAGGGTCCGCGGGTCCTTCGCTTCCGCGTGCTTGCGCCATTTTTCGAACCTCGCGGCCGTGTGGACGTCGCTCGGCACGAGACGATCGTAAAAGGCGTAGATCGCCTGCTCGTCGACCGAGAGGTCGCGCCGGCGTGAGCGCTCTTGCAGAGCTTCGACCTGCTGCACGAGAGCGAGGTTGTGGCGCAAGAACGGGGCAGCCGTGCGCAGCTCGCCTTCGACGAGCGCCGTGCGAAGGAAGATCTCGCGCGCAGCCTCCGCATCGATACGCGCGAAGTCGATTTTGCGCTTGAAGACGATGGTCAGCCCATAGAGCGAAACGCGCTCGTAACCGATGACTTGACCGCGTTTCTTGTCCCAGTGCGGCTCCGAGTAGCTGCGGCCCACGAGGTGATCGGCCCATGGCTCGATCCACGCAGGGTCGATCTTGGCGGCCGTGCGTGCGTAGAGGCGATCGGTTTCCACGATCTCGCCAGCCATGATCCATTCGGGTCGCTTGTGAACGAGCCCGGATCCCGGAAAGAGGCTCATCTTGACGTTGCGTGCTCCGATGTACGTCCGATCGTCGGCTTTGCGCGCGACGCCCCCCAAGAGGCCGCTCAAGAGCGCCTTGTGCACGTCGCCAGCGCGCGCCGCTGTTTCGTTCGGTCGCATGCCCATGGCGGCCATCAACCGATGAAGCTGATCGTGCACGTCCTGCCATTCGCGCATGCGCAGATAGGACAAGAATGCTTCTTCGCACCACTTGCGGAGTTTGCTCGTCGAAAGACGCAGCGCCTCCTCTTGAAACGCCCTCCACACGTTGAGAAAAGACATGAAATCGGAAGTCTGATCTCGATAACGGGCGTGCGCTCGATCGGCGTTCTCTTGCTGATCGTGCGGGCGAACACGCGGGTCTTGCACCGAAAGTGCGGCCCCGATGACCAGCATTTCGGCCAAGCAGCGGAGATCGCGCCCCGCGAGAAGCATGCGCCCTACCCGCGGATCGACGGGCAAGCGCGAAAGCTCCCGGCCGAGGCGCGTCAGGCGATGCTCCTCGTCGATGGCTCCGAGCTCGAACAGTGTGGCATAGCCATCGCGAACGGCGCGTGTCTCGGGTGGATCGAGGAACGGAAACTCCTCCACGGTGCCGAGGCCGAGCGACTCCATCTGGAGAATCACGCCCGCGAGATTGGTCCGCCGGATCTCGGGAGGCGTAAAGACTGAACGCCCGAGAAAGTCCTCTTCCGAGTAGAGCCGAATGCAAACACCCGCACTCGTGCGCCCGCAGCGACCGGCCCGCTGGTTGGCAGAAGCTTGCGAGATGCGCTCGATCGGAAGGCGCTGCACCCGGCGCCGCACGTCGTATCGGCTGATGCGCGCGAGCCCGGTATCGACCACGTACCGAACACCGGGCACGGTCAGCGAAGTCTCGGCAACGTTGGTGGAGAGCACGATTCGCCGGTTGCGATGAGGCCGAAAAATGCGCTCCTGCTCGCCTGCGGAGAGCCGCGCGTAAAGGGGGAGGACCTCGGTCTGGGGAAGCTCTCGCTTGCGGAGCACGTCGGCGGTTTCGCGGATGGCTTGCTCGCCGGGCAAGAACACCAAAACATCGCCACGAGCCCCCTCGAGCTGGTCGAGCTCGACGATCGCGTCGACGACGGCGAGCTCGGGGTCATGCTCGTCGGTACCCTCCTCCTCTTGTCGATCGCCGCCGAGGGGACGGTAGCGTACGCTGACCGGGTAACCTCGTCCCGACACTTCGAGCACCGGGGCGCCGCCGAAGTGCCGGGCGAACCGCTCGGGGTCGATGGTGGCGGATGTAATGACGAGCTTGAGCTCGGGACGCCTGGGAAGAAGGCGCTTCAAATAGCCTAGAAGAAAATCGATGTTCAGGTTGCGCTCGTGAGCCTCGTCGATGATGATCGTGTCGTACTGCGCGAGAAACGCATCCGACTGCGTCTCGGCAAGGAGAATGCCGTCGGTCATCAACTTGACGTAGGTGTCGTCACCGGTCCGATCGCTGAATCGGATCTTGTGGCCGACGGCGCGACCGCCGGCGACGTTCAGCTCCGAAGCAATGCGGGCCGAAAGCGTGCGCGCAGCCAGACGTCGCGGCTGAGTGTGACCGATCATCCCGTCGATGCCACGGCCGAGCTCGAGGCATATCTTCGGAAGCTGGGTGGACTTTCCAGAACCTGTTTCGCCGCACACCACGACGACTTGGTGCTCGCGAATGGCGGCGGCGATTTCATCCTTGCGCTTGGTGATGGGGAGCTCTGGCGGGTAGGTCGGCCGCGGCACATTCTGCGCACGACGTTCGCGCTTGGACTTCGACCGCTCGACCTCGGCCGCGATCGCGTCGAGCATCGCAGGCGCGGATTTTCGCAGCCGGGACCGCAGGCGGTGACGGTCCCGAATGAGGCAGCAGTCGATGTCGGCCGCAAGCGCCGCAAGCCTAGGATGCACAGAAGGAGATTTGTCCTATTTGCGGCGGCCCGCAACGCGGGAGGCCATCACCCGAAGTGATAAGCGGACAGACGCATGCCCCACATCGTTCCGTTGAACGCGACCGAAGCGCGGTCGGCGCCTGCCGCGCCGGCCACCACCATCAAAGGCAACAAATGTTCTTCGCGCGGGTGGGCCAGGCGGGCCGAAGGTGCGTGTGCCCAATCGGAGAGGCGTCGATCGCGCTCCTTTTCGTCCCCCGTCGCCGCGTCTCGCAACCATGTGTCGAACGCCTCCGAGACCGGGCGTGCCCTGGGATCGCGAAAAGCGCGCAAGTTGTGGAACGTCATGCCGCTGCCCAAGATGAACACCCCTTCGTCGCGCAGCGGGGCGAGCGCGCGCCCGATGGCGAGGTGCTCCTCGGGGTCGAGTCCGGTCTTGAGCGACAGCTGCACGGTCGGCACGTCCGCGTCGGGGTACGTGAGCTTGAGCGGAATGAAGGTGCCGTGATCGAAGCCGCGCTCGGCGTTCGCCGCCGTCTGGAACCCCGCGGCACCCAGGAGCTCCTGCACCCGCGCCGCGAGCCGCGGGTCCCCCGGCGCCGGCCAGGTGATCTGGTAGGACTCCGGCGGAAAGCCGTAATAGTCATAAAGAATGGGGGGCCGCTCGGCCGTCATCACGGTGGGTACCGTCTCCTCCCAGTGGGCGGAGACGACCAGCAAAGCTCGAGGGGCCCTGTTCGGCAGCGTCCGCAGCGAACGCAAGTACCCGGCAAGCTCGTCGACGTCGCTCTTGCTGAAGCCGACATCGACGAACGGCCACGGGCCGCCGCCGTGAGGAAGAAAAACGACCGGCATGCGCTCGGCGCTAGCAGCCGGCTTCGGCCGGTGGGACGCAGGGTCGGCACCGCTGCCACTGACGACCGGCAGCGCCGCTAGACCGGCCGCTCCCGCGAGCCCGGCCACCACGGCTCGACGGCCACTGCGATCCTGTTCTGATTCGTGGGTCATGACAGGAGCAGTCTAACCCCGTTCCTCCTGGCACACTAGGTGCCTATCTGACATAAGCGCGTTCCATGACTGGAACGCTCGATTTGAACCTGCTACCGCTGTTCATTGCCGTCGCCGAGACGGCCAGTATGTCGGCGGCCGCGCGAAAGCTCGGCCTGCCGAAATCGTCGGTCAGTCGGGGCATCGCTGCGCTGGAAGGGTCGCTCGGCGTGCAGCTGTTTCACCGCACGACCCGCAACGTCGGGCTTACCACCGCGGGCTCGGCTTTCTACGAAAGGGCACGTCCGCTCGTCGCTTCGTTGCGTGACATCACCGGGGGCCTTCCCGAGCAAGAGGTGGAACCCTCCGGGGATCTCAGGATCAGCGCTCCGATCGACATGGGGCTCACCTTCCTACCCCCGCTGGCCGCGCAATTTTCGGCGCGCTATTCCGCCGTCCGCCTGGACGTTCGCCTTTCCAACAAGAGGGTCGACCTCATAGCGGAGGGGTTCGACGCCGCCCTGCGTGCGTCCGCCAAGCTCGCCGATTCGACCCTCGTTGCCCGCAGGCTGAGCGCTGTCGAAATGGGTCTTTACGCGGCGCCGCACTACGTTGCACGGCGAGGCCAACCCCGCGCACCGGCGGACACCGATGCTCACGAGTGGGTGTGCGTCCATGGCATGAAGACGCCGCCGCCGCTCGCCGCGCCCAAGAAGCCGCGGCTCGCGACCGACGATCTGATGTTCGCGCACCGGTCGATCCGGGAGGGGCTCGGCATTGGAGTTCTTCCCACGTTTTTGGCGCGTCAGGACGTCACCTCGGGGCTCCTCGTTCGCATTCTTCCCAAGTGGGCGCAGCGGGGGAGCCATCTTTTCTTCGTGCACCCCCGTGCCGAACACGTCCCCCGCAAGGTCGCCGCCTTACGCGACTTCCTTCTCGATTTCTTGGCACAGCGGCCGCTCGTCTCGAAAGGCGATTAGCACTACTGCCGCAGATTTCCGCTACCAGATCGATCGTCGGAGCGGCCACAAACCCGCCTAAAACTGACCGAACAGGCGGATCTCTCGTTGTTGCGGAGCGAGGCTGGCCAGGCGTCGCGGCTCGTTTCGCATGCGGGGGTGATTCCGACGGGCCTCGCCGTAGTTTGCGTTGGGTTGACGCCAAATCTGCAGATCGTGATCTGCCGATGCCAAGACTGCGGCAGTAATGTTAGCCGACAAAAAGGCTGCCCGGAGTGACTGATTAATGTTAAAGCTACGAAGCAAGCGGGAGGTTTGATGTTCCTCGCGTGTCCATGTCGTGGCTTTGCGGTGCGTGCGGCGTTCCGCAGTCTTTTGACATGCATGCTCGCGAGCCTGCTCGCGTGCAGCGATGCGGGATCGGGGAGCTCGCCCCACGATGCCGGCACGGACGCTCTCGCGTGCGACCCCGAATCGAGCAACACCTGGCCGCTGACTTGGCGAGCACCGAGAGCTCCCACCCCAGGCGCGTGTACTGACCTTCAGATCACGGATTACGCGAATCGATGTCTCGACAGCTCGCCCGACTCCGATGTGGAGGCTTGCTACGCGATTCAGCGCGATCCGGCCAACAGTATTTGTCTGAAATGTCTGTTTTCGACAGTCCAAGATGAGCGCTATGGACCCATCGTCATCGGATGGGACAGGCGTTGGTATGTCAACGTAGGCGGCTGCATGGCGCTGATCGATGGCGATAGAACCGAAAACGGTTGCGGCGCCAAGGATACAGCGCTCCAAGCGTGCCGGTCCGCGGCATGCACCAACTGCACCACCTCGGCGGCATTGAGTGCGTGTTGGCGGCAGGCGGGAAGCACGGTCTGCAAATCCTACTTTGACGATGCGGTTTGCGAAACGTCACCCGAATATAGCTCATGCACCGATTACTCGACGTTCGACGAGTATCTTACCTGGGTGGGCGCGCTTTTTTGCTCCACCGGTTTTGGCGTCGCGCCCGAGCCCACATGATCACTTGCCTTTTCGACCGACGTCATTGGACCCGCATTCGCAGCTGGCAACTCGTCCGCGTAGGCGGGGTCGCCCTGGCGTGCCTTTTTGCGAGCACCGCATCGTGCGGCGAGGAGGCCGGCCCGGCCGCATCGACCGATGCGTCGACGGATGCTGCGTCGTGCGGTCCCCAGGTTGCGCCATGGGATTCGACTTGGACGCCTCCGCGTCCGTTCGGGCCGGGCGCGTGCACGAGTGACCAGATCGCCGGTGAAGCCAAATGCAATCCCTCCTTTGCCAGCTTCGACCCGACCGCCTGCACCACGTTCGAGCGAAGCCCTGCCAACGCCACCTGTCGACAATGTCTACTCTCAACCTCGGGAGATCCGACGCTTGGTGCCATCGTCGTTCATCCAGATGGTCGATGGTTCATCAACGCCGCCGGCTGTATCGCTCTCATTGATGGCGATTCGAGCAGAGAAGGGTGCGGTGCCAGGTACGAGGCCAATCTCGCTTGTCGTCAGGCGGCGTGCGACAATTGTTTTTCGGTATCCGCCTACAACGATTGCTGGCGGGAGGCGGGAAACAGCGCTTGCAAGTCAGTCGCAGACAAGGCTATTTGCGCGCAATCGCCGGTGTTCGGGCCGTGCCTCGATTATGATACGTATGAAGAGTTATATGACGCATTGACCGCGCTCTTCTGTTCCACCGGCTTCACCGTCCCTGCCGATGCCGGATTCGCATCCGATGCATGGGTGGAGGCGACGACCTCCGAGTGATTGTGTTACAGTTCGCTCGACCGGTACATGAAGCAAAGTACTCTGTATCAGCGGGGCGCCCGTATCGAGCGCGCTTTTCGCGTCTCCTGTTTCGCGCTGGCAGCCATTGCGCTTGCAGCGTGTAGTAGTTCCGGGGGCGACGATAGCGGCACGACGCCGAGCGGTCCTTGGAACAGCCTTCCCTCGATGAACATGCCTCGCGTCTACGCGGGAGTGGC